>NZ_JAPJZK010000001.1:2242560-2542621 GCF_026309355.1 Spartinivicinus marinus | reverse complement strand
TGGATTGTCGGAATTATTTAATACAGCTGCTTCAAATGGTCCGTTTATATGTTTAATTAATAATGAAGCAACAGGTTTAACAGCATCCTCCATTTTACTAATGATGTTTTTATATAGCCCTTGTTGGATGATTTTTAGTTGAGCTACATGTTGCTCGTTACCTTGGGCATATTTGAAACCACTTTCAACATCAGCAAATAAAAACCATGCATTGGGTACTCGTAGGTAAGCCAAAGCATCTATTGGTAGTTGGGCTCTTAACCAACTTTTTTCCGTAAAGCTGGCTAACTTAAGTTGCACTTTTTGAGGAGAGCTTGCTGGTTTACTTACTATTGTTTGGTCGCTATCTGAGCATCCGGTCAAAATACCAACAAATAAAAGTAAAATAGTTAGGTGTTGGCGCATATTATTCTCTTTCATGCTTTAGTCATTTTTCAATACTTTGATGAAATCAAAGAACTTAATGAATTATATACCTAATATGAGGGTATAGCGGCAGGTATCATACTGCTACTAAAAGTAAAAATTGAGTAAACTAGAATATTAAATTTTTTTCGTTTAATAAAAACAAAATTACTCTGTTTTTATTTATTAATTTTGTATTAGTTTTCTGAGAGAAAACTATAACTTTTATTTCATGAGATCAGAATGTTCGCTTTGCAACCAGCCCTTTCCCAAAAAACAAGCTTTCGCGTTGCATTGAAAGACCTATTACACTTTCAGAATGACTGGTGAGTTTGAAACCGAAAGACATGAATTGCATGACGGTACAGATGATAATTTAGCACCAGCATTGCTGCGAATTGCTGGTGAATTAGTAGAAGAGCTGCACCCCCATCAGGGACGTTTGCAACATGTCACATTAGACTGCGACCTGGATCGAGACTTGGGCCTCGATAGTTTGGGAAGGGCTGAGTTGATTTTGAGGCTTGACCGGGCTTTTAAGGTGCACTTGCCAGATGAGCTACTCAGCAGCGCAAGTTCCCTGCAGGATATGCTGGCCGCACTTAAAATGGCCACGCCAGGTACAAGAAGGTGGAGCAGAGATGAAATACCCATCAGTCTGCCGCAGATTAATGAACCAATAACTGCAACAACACTTCTTGATGTCCTCTGCTTTCATGCAACTACCCACCCACAGCGCCCTCACCTGAAAATTTGGCAAAGTGAAGCACTAGAGCAAAGTTTAACCTATGGTGCACTACATAAGGCTGCACTCAAAATTGCGAAAGGGTTAGTAGAGCACGGTTTAGAGCCAGGAAGCCGGGTTGCTATGATGCTTGCAACCCAGCCTGAGTTTTTCGAGTCGTTCTTTGGCATTCTATATGCCGGTGGTGTGCCTGTGCCACTTTATCCACCCTTTAAAAAGTCGCAAGTTGAAGACCATTTGCGTCGTCAGGCAAGCATTTTAGCCAATGCAGAGGCAACTATCCTTATTGTTGATAATGAATTGCGCGGGGTAGGCACATTGCTTTTTGGGTTGGTAGCAAGCCTTCAGCACATCAGCACCGTTGATGGTTTGACTGATAAAGGTTGTCTCGATGTACCGATACTTGTTAACACGAAGGCAACGGCTCTGATCCAATATACATCTGGCAGCACAGGAGACCCAAAGGGTGTGGTGCTCACCCATGCTAATCTATTGGCCAATATCCGTGCTATGGGGGATGCATTGGAGGCTAGCTCAACAGATGTTTTTGTGAGCTGGCTGCCTCTGTACCACGATATGGGGCTGATAGGGGCTTGGCTGGGTTCATTGTATTTAGGAGCCCTGGCTGTGATTATGTCCCCCCTCGCCTTTTTGGCAAAACCATCCCGCTGGCTGCATACCATCTCCCTTCACCGGGGTACTTTGTCAGTAGCACCAAACTTTGCTTTTGAACTGTGCTGTAAAAGTATGCAGGGTGAGGATATGGAGGGGCTGGATCTCAGTTCTTTGCGAATTATGCTTAACGGTGCGGAGCCTGTCAGTGCAGCAACAATTGACCGCTTTAGTAAACGCTTTGCTCCCTACGGGTTTCGTCCAGAAGTGATGATGCCGGTTTATGGACTTGCTGAAAACTCAGTTGGACTGGCCTTCCCTCCTTTGAAGCGAATACCGATTGTAGATTATATCGAACGGACTGCACTTACTCATCGAGGCATTGCAGTACAAGCAGCATCAGAAGACTCAAGTGTTATTAGCATTGTGGCTTGCGGACGGCCTTTAGCCGGGCACCAGATACGCATAGTTGATGATTCAGGTGCTGAGTTGCCTGATCGAGTGCAGGGGCGATTGCAGTTTAAAGGTCCTTCAGCCACTACTGGATACTTTAGAAACCAAGCAAAAACCTCAGCACTTTTATCTGGTGACTGGCTGGAAAGTGGTGATTTGGCATACATGGTTCAGGGAGATGTGTATGTTACTGGCCGGGTCAAGGACATCATTATTAAAGCTGGCCGCAATATTTACCCCCATGAGATTGAAGAAGCAGTTGGCCAGCTGGAAGGAGTACGTAAGGGATGTGTTGCTGCAGTGGCAAGTGCCGATCCTCGCTCAGGTACGGAACAGTTGGTGTTGGTAGTTGAAACACACTTTACAGATGAAACAGCACTTGCTGAACTACGCCAGGCAATCAATGAAGCTTGTGCTGCATTACTCGACGTATCACTGGATGTAGTCGAGCTGGTCCCACCTCGCACGATACCAAAAACATCAAGCGGTAAGATCCGCCGTGCTGCTACAAAAGAACTGTATGAAACAGGAGTATTGAGAGCAAAGCCAAAGTGGTTGTGGCTACAGCTGTTTGCTCTGGTTGTTTCTGGCTTAGGGAAGCGGGCTCGGCGTAGCGGGCAACATGTGTGGGCGTTGTTATATGCAGGCTATTGGTGGCTTGTGCTTGGTTTGGCTGTTGCCGTTGTGTGGGGGCTGGTTATGGCCTTGCCCGTACGGCGCTGGCGGCACTTCGTGGTTCATACGATGGCTCGACTTTTTTTCTGCTTGGTAGGTATACGACTTAGGCTCAAAACAGAAAGAGCTATTCCTAAAGAAAGGGTGATCTTGGTTGCCAACCACTCAAGCTATCTGGACTCGCTTGTTATATCAGCGACTATCTCAGGAGAGATTACTTTTGTTGCTAAAGCAGAGCTGTCGAAACAGGCTTTCTCAGGCCCCTTTCTCCGTCGGCTGGGGGTGTTATTCGCCCATCGAACAGAAGCGGCTGGCGGCGTGGAAGATACCAAGCGACAATGCCAGGCTGCACGGGCAGGAGAACGTATAATTTCTTTTCCAGAAGGTACTCTGACTAGAATGCCTGGTTTGTTAGCTTTCCATCTGGGTGCTTTCCATGTTGCAGCTCAGGAAAATTTGCCTGTTGTACCTATTACAATAGGCGGCACACGCTCTATTTTACGTGATGGCCAATGGTTTCCACATCGTTGCAGCATCACTGTTGAGATTGCTGAGCCGGTGATGCCTGATGGAAGCGATTTTGCTGCGAGTGTAAGGCTGCGAGATGCAGTACGGGCAGTTATGCTTGAGCGGTGCGGTGAGCCAGACCTCGCCAAGGAACAGGTTTTGATGCCATCGCCACCAAGCAATAGCTCAAAACACTGATACCTCAAGCTTGCATGTACTCATTTTAGAAAATAAGGTGAGCCACCCCTGCAATGACAGGCAGTGTTACCAGGGTTCTTAACAAGAACACGATAAATAATTCCCATAAAGAAACAGGAATACGGCTAGCCAATAACAATGCACCCACTTCAGACAGATATATCAATTGAGTGACAGACATTGCTGCAATAACAAACCGAGTCATTTCGCTTTCAATGGAAGCGGCAAGTATTGATGGAATAAACATATCGGCAAAACCAACCACTATTGTTTTAGAAGCTGCCACTGCTTCAGGTATTTGTAGTAGCTCTAAATAAGGCAGAAACGGTTTTCCTAACCATTCGAATACTGGCGTATGTTCAGCAACAACTAACGCTAATGTGCCTACAGCCATTATTACGGGTAATAAGCCAAACACTAAGCTAATAACATTATTGAAGCCATCTATGAATACTTTTTTGAAGCTGGTAATGGAATTAGCTTTTTGTAAAGCTTGTTCAAAGCCCCAAGAGATCAGGGTATAGCCTTCTGGTACTATGGCTTCATTTTTGTCCTTTTCACTACCATCAATATAGTGGTCTTTTTTCCAGCATAATGGCGGTAAGCGAGGAACAATCACTGCTGCAACGAAGCCTGCTAAACATACAGTTAAATAAAAATGCAAAAACAGGTGCTCTAGCTTAACTTGAGCAATCACAATTAAACTAAAAGAAATCGAAACAGCAGAAAACGTTGTGGCAATAACCGTCGCTTCACGCTGGGTATAATGACGGTTTTCATACTGTTGGTTGGTTAATAAAATACCAACGGTGCCATCGCCCAACCATGAAGTCATACAGTCGATTGCTGAGCGACCAGGTAACTTGAAAAGAGGCTTCATTATTACAGTCAACAAGGTGCCTAATAATTCAAGCAGCCCAAAGTTGACTAATAATGGTAGCAATAACCCTGCAAATATAAAGACGGATAACAGTGTTGGCAGTAAATCATTTAATACCAACCCTCCCGTAGCATCACTATACAATATGTCGGAGCCTGTTTTTAAGAAAACAAGAATAATAAAAACAGCCCCCAAGAAACGCATGGCGAGCCAAAACCAAGATTCATTAAATAATGCATTTAAAAAAGGGTTACGGGTAATTAGAGCAGGTTTTAATGTTTTAGTGATAAGACTGATAATGGCAGATAAAGCCACCAAGCAAGTAATCAATAAAGTAGCATTATCACCAAGCGCAGCTTTTATACTTTTTGCTAGAATCGCAACAGGGATGGTAAGGCCATCCTGGTAAGCCACAGGTGTCATAAACAACAAAATCCCTAATAAAGAAGGGATCACAAAAACTAATATATTTCTTAAGTTAAATAACTCATTTCTTGATAACACTTGCTCTTGCATGCAGAATTCTCTTATATATTTTCTCAGCTATACTGATAGTAATTGGTACTTACCTTTCACACAGATTGTAAAGCTTTCCAGATAACTCACTTAACCCATACTTTCTGAAAAGCGACCTCCTTTTTAGACACTGACTTACCTAGGGCAAATGAAGCATCTATACCATTAGTATTTTCTGGCAAACGCATTCTAGAGGTTTTGATTTTGCAAATCTACAAGACTGTATTTATGTCCTTCAGCAAGTAGCTTTCTGCTTAGTAGAGTATTGTCAGCAAGCTACCCCTCATTCTTTTTGGATAAAAATTAATCATTTGGCTGTGCATTGTAATACATCTACTTGGCTAAACAGAGTGGTTCAATCTGGAGGTGTGTGACTAGAAGCCTTAGTGCTGATCAATGTTTCTGGTTGTGACAGCTTACTGACTAAAATAAAAAGCTGCTGACACATTGCTGTCAGTAGTAGTGACCTATAGTTTTATCATTAATGAATGTTCTATGGAAAATGTAGGGGGACTTGGCAAATGGTGAAGTTATATGGTTTTGGAAGTGGGTTTGGGGTAGTAGATCCAAGCCCGTTTGTATTAAAAGTGGATGCTTACTTAAGAATGTCTGGTATTAAATTTGAGACAGTATCAAGCATAGAAAACTTGAAAAAAGCACCCAAAGGCAAACTTCCCTTTATCGAAGATGATGGAAAGGTGGTTGGCGACTCTTACTTTATTATTGAGTATTTAGGGAAAAAATATCAGTCAACACTAGATCAATGGTTATCCGATGAACAAAAAGCAATAGCGCATTTGGTGTCAAAATCATTAGATGAAAATTTTTACTGGTGTATCGTCTATTCTCGCTGGATGTGTGAGGACACATGGCCAATTCTTAAGAAAGCTTTTTTTAGTTCAATGCCATTTCCTCTTAAACAAATATTGCCATCAATTCTTCGTAGTGGTGTTAAAAAATCGTTAAACAAACAGGGGTTAGGAAGACACTCAAACGATGAAATTCAGCAAATATACTCACACTCGTTAGCAAGCTTATCAGCCATGCTAGGTGAAAAATCCTATTTTCTAGGTGATAAACCTTGTTCGCTGGATGCTAGTGCCTATGCATTTTTAGCTGAGTGTATTTTAGTTGAAATCGATAATGACTTTAATAAAATCGCACGTCGTTTTGATAACCTGGTGGGATATTGTAAACGAGTACAGGATGAGTTTTATAAAAATTGATTAAAATAAGCTATCCGGAAAGCTTATTGACAATAAGTTAAAAGTCGCTTTTAAGTTCACCTTTTATGTTGAGTAGCAGTATAGTGAGTGTGGTATACCCGTCGCGAATCATTTTTAGGTTTTGTTATCAGTCGTTCCTCACCCCAATCACCTATTAATATAGGCTCATGGGGCTTCGTCACTGGCCTCACCTAAAAACCCTTCGCATTGGGTATATATGCCTTTTCCCGAGCGTGCAACCACTTATCTTACAAATTTATTATTAAAAATATTATGGTTATGTTGCTAAATAAATATTGATGGCTAATGCTTTATAAAGAAATGCTAAGACGGTTATCTAATATTATTTTTTTAATCACAAGTCATTCCATAACCCAATTTACGAAGCGCTTTTTTAAAAGCCTCTTCTGCGCCTGATTTAACTACCAGGTGATGTTCACCAGCAAGCATACAAAGTTTTTGGGTGTGCTTATGTTGAGCAACAGCATTGGCTATTTTGGCATCGGCACACTCAATTAGTATGGCTGGTCCTTTTAAAGTGAGGGATTGTGCCTGACGTTCAACTTTAGCAATAAGCCCTTCAACGGTTTCTGGCAGCGGTTGATCATCACCTTTTGTTAGAAATGTTTTTAATTCAGCAAGCTTATGACCACTTTCAACTGCTGCAAGCATTTTTTCTTGGCTAAGTCGCCATTGTTGGTCTGATAATTTTTCTGCATAGGTTTCTAGCAATAATGCTTGATCAGTTGACAGTTTTTCGGCTGTTGTTACCTGCAAATTAGGTAAAACGGTCAGTTTTACTCCTCCTTCAGCCTGACTTTGCTCATAGGTGGCAGTCAGTCCAAGGCAGTAGGCGCCTAATGGATTAAGTCGAAAATATATCAATCCATCATAGCGGCTTAAATAATCTAGGTCATCGGCTCCCCAAAGCTTACTATAATCGCTTTGGACATCCTGGGGACTGATATAGGCAACATCTATTAAGCCCAGTGTTGCAGCGTATTCAAATAAAAAGCATAAAATATAACGCCCTTGAAGGATGTGCCAATCATGATAACCACCGTGTGCTAGGTTACCGTAATTAGGGTCTTCTATATATAAATGCCAGGGATCACGAATCACTTCAAAGTTATAATTTAATGCTTGCATAAAACGAGAAAAATCGTCAAATGCAACCCATTCATTTACTGGGCACTGTCGCAGAACTTCTACGATAACAGAACGACGCTCACTGACTGCTGTCATTGAGCGCTTACCTTTCCCTTTTTGACCTTTAATTGCATTAATTCGATTAAATTCATCTGTCAGCTTAGATTTAAGCCAACGGCTCCAAATCAGTTTTAGCGTGTCAGCAGGAGATGAAGTTAAGGCTTTTTGTCCTGACTTTGTTAATGCTAATTTGCCACCTTGTAATTCAGTCAATTTAGATGCTTGTAACATTAAAGGCCAAGCTAATGATTTAATAGGGCCTATATCATTTGCAAATGCTTCTTCTGGATCTTGCCAGTTAAAAAAATCACCTTCTCGAAGTACATTAGTAATGGCTTTTGTTGTTGCTTTAGAAGGCAAAAAGGTTTTATTACTCACACTCAGTTTACCCTGGCTAGTCAAACGTAATAAAGTTTGAATATCTTGGGTCGCTGCTTTTTCCGTGTGACACTGGATAAGTGGAATCTCAACAACCGAGGTATGCACCTTTGGCTGTTTGGTAGGCATTTGATAAACAGATTTTCTAGTAACAATGGTAATACCTTCGTCATCATCAGCAAGTTCGTAGTCTTTTTGTTCGTAGCTATATGACTCTGGTAATTCATTTTGGCTTTTAAGCGTTGTTGCCTCAGGTTTAGGTACAAATTGACGTAACTCTTGCTCTAACTCTGCGGGTATTATGGTTGCATAGTTACTATAACGGGCATCACTATAAATAAACAACCGAAGTAACGTAGGTATACTACTACTGTAGCCCCATTTATTTTTGCCTTCAGTATCAAATGTTGGCAAACCACCATATTTGGCTGCAAACTGAGCAGGCTTGAAGGCACCATAGGTATAAAGTGTTTCGCTCACTGCTGTCTGTTGCAAGTGGTCTAACTGGCTCCAAAGTTTTTTTAATTGCTCGCCTTGTAAGTACTGCTTAACTAGTGTTACCAGATCACCTTTCCTAGTTGGTATATTTTTAACCGGTAATAAATTCAAGAGATTTTTTAAATCATCAACAGTTAATAGATTTAGAGTATCTAAAAGGGGTAAAGCAGAATATTCGTATTGATTGAGCCGAGTCATATCATTGCACCCTGTGGTAGCTGGTTAGCAATATAAAATTGTGAAAATAAGTTAGTTAGTGTTTAACCCGTTTAGCACTTCCCTAAAACTGTTTAATCCAGCTTCCAGATTTTCGATAATTTCTTCTGCCAAGTCATCTGGCTCAGGTAGATTATCAAGATCTGTTAGGCTTTTGTCTTTCAACCAGAAAATATCTAAGCTGGTTTTATCGCGGGCAATCAGCTCTTCGTAGCTGTATTTGCGCCAACGCCCCTCAGGATTTTTTTCTGGGTGCCAGGTTTGTCTACGGCGGCTGGGGTTTGTAGGGTTATAACATTTAATAAAGTCTGTAAGGTCCTCAAAACGCATGGGTTTCTTTTTGAGAGTATGGTGAATATTAGTGCGGTAATCATAAAACCAAACATTTTTCGTCCACGCTTTTGGGCTGGCTGGTTGGTTGTCAAAAAACAGTACGTTCGCCTTTACACCGTTAGCATAGAAAATGCCGGTAGGTAAACGCAAAATGGTATGTAGGGTGGTATTTTCCAGCAGCTTTTTACGAATCGTTTCTCCTGCTCCCCCTTCAAATAGCACATTATCTGGTACAACAATGGCAGCTTTTCCTGTGGTTTTAAGCATACTGCGAATATGCTGGACAAAGTTCAGCTGTTTATTAGAAGTTGTAGCCCAAAAATCTTGGCGGTTATAGGTAAGTTCTTCCGACTCCTGTTCACCTTCTTCATTGGTAAAGCTCATCGAGCTTTTCTTACCAAAGGGGGGATTCGCTAACACATAATCCACATTAGTTGAACTTGCTGCAATTAGTGCATCGTTAGGTGAAATTAAACTTTCGCCGTCAATCTCACCAATGTTATGTAGGAACATATTCATTAGGCATAGACGACGAGTGTTGGCTACAATTTCATTACCATGGAAAGTATTGTGCTTTAGAAATAACTTCTGGCTTTTGTCGAGATGATAGTTTTCAGTATTTGTTAAAAAGTCATACGCTGCTAGAAAAAATCCACCTGTACCGCAGGAGGGGTCAGCAATGGTTTTTCCTGGCTCAGGGCGAACGCATTCTACGATGGCTCGAATTAATGACCGTGGTGTAAAGTATTGGCCCGCACCGGATTTAGTATCTTCTGCATTCTTTTCCAATAAGCCTTCATAAATGTCGCCTTTTACGTCAGCGCCCATCATTACCCATTGGGTACCATCGATCATGTCAATTAATCGAGAAAGCTTGGCTGGGTCCTGAATTTTGTTTTGTGCTTTGGTGAAAATCTGCCCCAACATCCCTTTCTTTTTTCCTAGTGCCCGCAGAAGCTCAACATAATGCACTTCCAACTCTGCACCTTTTTTGCTGGCGAGAGTTTGCCACTGGTATTTTTTGGGAATACCAACATCACGATTGTATGGGGGCTTAGCATACTCATCTGCCATTTTGAGGAAGATGAGATAAGTAAGCTGCTCCAAGTAATCACCATAGCCTACGCCGTCATCACGCAGTGTGGTACAAAAGCTCCACACACGGGAGATAATCGAAGCTGTATTCATTATGAATTCTCCAAAGACTCAAGCAGGGCTTTGCCTTCTGCTGTCAGATAATAACGTTGCTTACTGCTACGAGGCTTTTCTGGCACTGTCATAGCGATATACCCTGCCTCAATAGCTGGCAATAGAAAGGCTTTTCGGAAGTGTTCAGCATCTTTCAGCCTCATTGCAGACTGCAACTCAAAACGGCTCATTTCACCAGCTAGTGCGCGACATAAACGAACTTCCGGGGTAACTTCCGGGGTAACTTCCGGGGTAACTTCCGGGGTAACTTCAATGACTTGTTCGCTCCCAATAAAACCAGCATGTACAGGCAGTCGAATTAGGAAATAACTACGGTCTTCGTCAGTTTCAAATGAAGGTGTTGGAGAGCCATTCTGCGTTATAACCCGCAAAATTTTGGGAATGCCAGTGGAGCGACCTTCGGTTAAGTCCAGCTCTTTTAAAAACTCACCAATTCGTCGGTTACGATAGCGACGACTTACCGCTTTTCCTGCTCTAAGCGCATCAAGTTGTATTGACCTGTCTGGTCCTGGAAAGCTCAACACCATTAACTCATCTGAGGTAATTCTAACCTCAATAGGTTCACGAATTTCGTAAGAGCGATGATAAACCGCGTTCACCACAGCTTCTTCAACTGCAGCTAAAGGGAAGTTCCAAAAACGTTCTGCTTCAGGTTTATCGGCATGCTTAACGACCCTTTCTTTCAGGTAGTTGCGCTCAATAAAGCTCAGTGCATCGCGGGTAATGCGACCAAGTGGGCCTCGAAACTCTTTTTCTTCAAAGCGGTCGCCACCTGCACCTTCGGGAAAGTAAACAACATCTATTTGAGTAGCAGGGAAAAATTGCTCAGGTTGCTCATTAAAAAACAATAAACCTACATTTTTGGGGAATAAAGCTTCGGGTGGACCACCAGCCAGGTTCATACGTTTCGCCAGTTGCTCAATAGGCATATCTACTGCGGAGCGCGCCAATTCGCTGCCCACTTCGGCCAGAAACTCACGCACCAAGTGTGGAGATAAGTCACTCAGGTTAGCGGTTTGCCGATAACGGTCATCAAAAGGTACGGATGCTGCCAGGCTCATCAGTTCCCGTTCATCGTCACCAAGCGCTTTTACTGTGCTGGTGTGTTTGCGTAGGTAATAAGCCCAGTCGGACTTTTTGTTACTTAAACTCGTTTTTGCTTTATAAGGACGTGACTCACCGCCCGGCGCCCACAACACCAAAATAGTTTTACCCTGAATTTCATAGGTTGCAGTTAAAGGGTGATAGTGAGGTGCAATTGCTGAGTGCCCTAAATTGAGAAGCTCTTTTTGAATAGCATCAATTTGTTCTGGTAATAGGCCAGCAGGCGGGCGCTCTTTAGATATTTTTTGGGGCTGACCATTTTCTTCAGCCACCCCAATTAGCACATAACCACCACCGAGGTTATGAAAATCATTAGCAAAGGCACAGAGGGTATGGAGAATCGATTCAGGGTTCCAGCCTTCTTTATATTCAATACGCTCGCTTTCAACGGTACGTTGATAAAGCAGGTCATCAATATTAATTGGCAGCTTAGGCATCATACAGCAGCCCCTTCGACTTTTTTGCTGCCTTTTCTAGTGCGCTTTACTGCGGGCTTTTTCTTGGTGTTTTTGGCCTTTTCCTGTTCCGCTCCTTTTTCCGCTTTGATACGTGCTAGTAATTCTCTGGCGGGTTCGTCGTTTGGGTCTTGGGGGACCAGTTGACCGGAGAATGCTTTTTTTAGGATGGATTGGCGTAGGGTTTCGGCTTTCAATAGTTGTGACTCAATATCTTTTTCAGTTTTTTCAATTGTCTCAAAAGCACGCTCAATCAAGCCAGCAATAACCCTTTGTTCTTCAAATGGAGGATATGGAAGAACCAAAGTCTTAAATCTATCGACGCTTATTTTTTTTTGAGCAACACCTTTAGTAATTAAGCCAAGCTGTTTTTTAATGAAATTAGAGTTAATACAGTGTTTGTAAAAATACCTATCTGCATAGTCCTCGAAGACACGAAACTTGAGGCAATCTGCTGTTAACACGGCTGTTGGCTCAGTTTCAGGGTAAATATCACAATCTCCAGGAGGATCTCCCATCTTCGTTATCACTAAGTCCAATGGGTGGACTTGGTGGGCGTGAAGCTCAGCAGCTTTTTCAAAATCAACATATTTAAGATCATCAACATAGTTTTTCCTCGTAATATTTCTTACGAATATTAGAGGCACGCCAGACTCTCGATAATCTACAACTTTTAGATTACTCCCAAAGGGGCCAATCCCTATTGAATAAGGCTCGGGGGAAACTAAGTGCCCAGGATGAATCCAAAACCATTCATTTGGGATGTTAGACACATCTAAGTCATCAACACATGGTAGCTCAGGAAATGAGAGTGTCCTTGGCTTCCCCGGTTTTTTCCCTTCCTTACCATTTTCTTCCCACTCTTTTACTGCCTGTTTCCAATCATCCATCTGCTGTTGATAACGGGCTTCACGCTCTTGTTGGATTCGAGCTAAGAGCTGTTCCGGTGTTTCTAATTTATCTTTATTTTCCTCGCGCCATTTGGCAGTAAGCTTGCCTTCAAAGGTATGTTTAAGCACCGCCTGCCGGTAAACTTTAAGTTGTTCACGGGCCGTTTTAAGGGCTGCAATGCCGTTATCCAGTTCGGAAAAGAGTTCTTCGATTTTAGCAACGATGCGTTTTTGTTCGTTTAGGGAGGGAAGTGGTAATGGAATGTCACCAACTGACTTAGAAGATAAATGTTTTACTGTTACAGATGAAGTTTCAGCATTAATTGCCTTCAAGTAAGGCTGCAAACAGATAAAGAAAAACTTTTCATCAAAATGATAGGTTGTAAGCGAAACTCTGCATACACGTTGATTTAATAATGCATCTGGTCCTTGCCATCTAGCAGCTGTAAAGTCACCATCCATCCCTATTAAAATATCGCCTTTTTGTACAACAAAACTGGCCTCATATTCACCTGTGTATCGATGTTCAGTACAATCTTTTGTAATATCCCTAATCCTTATCAAAGGTATCCCTAAGTAGCGATCAAAATACTTTGATTTAAATGCGAATCCATTTTGTACACTTGCAACATCTGATAGTGACACACGTTCCCAGTGACTGGCTTTCGTAAGCAGCTGATATTCTTTTTTATCAACAATTTCTTGTGGTGTTAAACCTAATGCCATTACGCCACCAATTCCCGATTTAACTCATCAATTACCCAGTCCATCCGATCACCAAATAACTGAACCATACGACCCAAGCCGCCTTGAGCATCAAAAGGTGCCATTTCCAGGTCATCGCGCTCGAAATGAAAAGAGCTGGCAATATGGTCGCGAATTAAATGCAACCAAGCCATTTGCTGTTCATTAAATTTGGTGCTATCGCCAGCGTGATACTTCATAACCCATTCCTGAAAGTTTTTTCTTACCGTGCCGCTAAAGGTGTTGATTTCTGTGTCGATACCGCAAACACGGCGGACTAACCCTACCAGTGCAGTCAATTCAGTTAAAGGGTTTTCACCTTGATAATTATCTAAATGGGCATAGGCTTGCCAGATACGGAGTGGTGCCAATTTAGGTCGATCTTGTTTTATTTTTTCCAGCAGCGTTTTAATTTGGGGGTATGTGACTTCGCTACGTCGAGCCGGGGTTTTGAAGTAGATGGTTAGCGCATCGATTTCATCAGCTTGCTCCTGTAAATAGTCAGCAAACTCTTGAGTTAAGGCATTTGCATTTTCAGTGGTTTCCCCTGCCCATTCGGCTTTTAATACGGTGTCTAAATCATCATGAACAATGGTTTGCTCGACATCTCGGCGAATACTGTCAATCAGTTCAATCAATTCACCATTAAAAATATTTGCCACTTGGCTCACCAACTCTTTTTGGGCTTGTTCGCGAGCAGCATTACCTGGGTCAGTACCTACGGGTTGGCCAGCAATCTCTAGTGCTTTTTGTTCCACAAGATCACCGTCAATGGCATTAAAGAGCTGACCAACAATTGTCAACAATGGCGTACCGCCTGCTTTTTCAGCCAGTCGTGCACGTTGTTTGTCGTCTAGTTGCTTATCCAAACGGGCTAAGCGCCCAGCAAGTGATGAAACGGTGTCGCTATCACTAGCTCCCATCATCACCCCCATAGCGAGATCTTTTATCGGTACGCTGGGTTTGGTAATCAATGGTCGGCTGGGAGTTTTTACTGACTTGGTGACGCCAATGGCATCCACAATCACATAGTGGGTTTTGGCGCTTTGTGCAGAGGGGGTGACTTTCTGCAGGTTGTCTTTATCCAGCGTACGGGTGCCGCGGCCTTTCATCTGCTCAAAGTAATTTTTGCTTTTAACATCCCGCAGAAACAGCAGACACTCCAGTGCTTTCACATCAGTACCGGTTGCAATCATATCCACGGTGACTGCAACACGGGGATGATAGTCATTACGGAATTGTGCTAACACGGACTTGGGGTCTTCCCCTTTCTCAATGATATTGCCGTCTGTATCCTGTTTGTTTTTTTTAACTCGATAGGTCACCTTTTTACAAAATTGGTTGCTCTCACCAAACTCTTCCCGCATGGTTTGAATAATGTCGTCAGCATGGCTGTCGGTTTTAGCGAAAATGAGGGTCTTCGGTATTTCAAATTTCCCTTCAAAATAGCGACCAGGAAAAATAGTTGGCAATGCGTCTTTGAAGGCACGAATAACAGTGCGAATTTGATCTGGATTGACAATGTCGCGGTCAAGTTGTTTTGCACTGTAGGCTTCGTCTTCATCCTGGGTTTCCCAACGCTTATGTCGGGTTAAACGCTCGCGCTTCTCTACTTGTTGCTTTGCCTCGATCTTACCGCCTTGTTTGGTTTTCTCTGTTTCTATCACAAAGACTTCGTTACCCACGTTAACACCATCAGCTACGGCTTTTTCATGATCATATTCACTGACGATATTTTTACGGAAAAAACCATAAGTTCGATTATCGGGGGTGGCGGTTAATCCCACTAAATAGGCATCAAAATATTCCACTACCTGTCGCCATAAGTTGTAGATAGAGCGATGACACTCATCGATGATAATGACATCAAAAAATTCGGGTGGAATTTTTGCGTTGTAAACTACCGGCAAGGGGATTTTGGGTTTTGTTATTTGCTCGGCAGGGTTTTGTTCTTCCTGCTTTTCATCAAGTGGTTCATCTTTTAAAATAGAATACATCCGTTGTATGGTGCTGATGTATACTTGCGCATCTTTGGCAATATATTGGCTTTTCAAGCGCTGAACGGTATAGAGCTCGGTGAACTTACGGTTGTCATCATTGGGAGTAAAACGCATAAATTCCTGTTCAGCCTGCTCTCCTAGGTTTTTGGTATCCACTAAAAACAAAATGCGGTTTGCTCTCACAGGCTCTTTTAGTAGGCGATAGCTTGCCGTAATGGCGGTAAACGTTTTACCAGAACCTGTGGCCATTTGTATCAATGCACGAGGTTTATCTTGCTGCAGCGATTTTTCCAGGTTGGTAATTGCATTAATTTGACAATCTCGCAATCCATCTGTGTTGAGAGGCGGCAAATCCTGCAAACGACCTCTAAAGCTGTTTGAAGCCTGTAGCCAGCCGGCTAAGGTTTCTGGTCGATGAAAGTTGAATACTTCACGAGAACGAGGAGATGGGTCTAAACCATTAGTAAACCGAGTAATCACGCCAGTGCTTTCATACACAAATGACAGCGGTGTGCTGTTATTTACCCATTTCAAAGCCGCTTTAGCATAGCCTTGAGACTGCTCTTCTACGGTAGTAATCTTCTCGCCCCAGGTTGCTGGTTTAGCCTCAATAACACCTACAGCCTGTTTATCAACAAACAATACATAGTCAGCAGGGCCAATATTGGTCTGGTATTCACGTACTGCTACACCCAATGACGTGGAAAGGTTAATTTTCTTTTTGTCCTGCACTACCCAACCAGCCTTTTCAAGTAGGCTATCAATTTTATCGCGGGCTTTTTGTTCTGGGCTTTGATTTACCATGTTCATTTCCTTGATACTACGGCTGGTCTAGGTTAATCCTATAGAGTGCCTGTTTAGGTGACTAGTCAAAATGACAGTTATGCTACAAGATAAGTATTGACAGTCAATGTACTATAAGGCAAAAGTAGTAAAGATGGTCTTGGCTCAAGCTGAAGACTTTATGAACTCAATCAACGATTGACTGCAGTGCTGCTATTTTTTGGGCTTTGATGGATTAATATCAGTTTAAAGCTACTGATTTGAAGGCAAGCTGATGACATCAATCTATATTCTGCGAAGAATGGCCAAACCCTTGGGGAAATACCAAAGAGCTGGCTTTAACGGTGCGGGTATGGAGTTTTTACCCATAAAAAAAGGCCGGAAGCTGTTTAACACAGCATACCCAGGCCTTTTCTTCAGTAACATACTTATTTGTTTACCGACAAAAAACTCGTTGGCAGGTAGCAAAATTATTCGACAGTCACCGACTTCGCCAAATTCCTTGGTTGATCCACATCAGTTCCTTTAATAATTGCTACATAATAAGACAGTAGTTGCAAAGGAACGGTGTAGATGATGGGGGCGATGACTTCGGGGACGTCTTCCAAATGCATCACTTTTACGCCTTCAGAATTTGATAGCTTAGTGTGGGTGTCGGCAAATACGTAAAGTAGTCCACCGCGGGCGCGGACTTCTTCCATATTGGATTTTAATTTTTCCAATAATTCATTATTAGGTGCTACGACTACCACGGGCATATCAGTATCAATTAATGCTAATGGACCGTGTTTTAATTCACCTGCTGCATAGGCTTCTGCATGAATGTAGGAGATTTCTTTTAATTTTAATGCTCCTTCCATAGCAATTGGGTATTGGTTGCCGCGACCTAGGAATAAACTGTGGTGTTTTTCGCTGAATTCTTCAGCCAAGTGCTCGATGTCATTACTCAGCTGCAAAACATGGTTAATCTTATTAGGGACTTCTTTTAAGGCTTTAACTATTTCGGCTTCTTGCTCTTTTGACAAGCCTTTTTGTTTAGCTATAGAAGTAACTAGCATTAATAATGCGACGAGCTGTGTTGTAAAAGCTTTCGTTGATGCAACACCAATTTCAGCGCCCGCTCTAGTCATGAAGGACAGGTCGGATTCTCTAACTAATGAAGAGCCAGGTACGTTGCAAATAGAAAGAGAAGCCATATAGCCTGTTTCTTTGGCTAAACGTAGTGCGGCTAAAGTATCTGCGGTTTCACCTGACTGGGAAATAGTGACAAACAAGCAGTTTTTCGGCACAAACGATTTGCGGTAGCGGAATTCTGAAGCAATTTCGATATTACATTGAATACCAGCAATTTCTTCAAACCAGTAGCGAGCTACCATTCCTGCATGATAGCTGGTTCCACAGGCAATAATTTGTACAGCTTCTGTTTTACTAAATAACTCTTTGGCATTGGGGCCAAAACTTTCTTCGATGATTTGTTTTTCGTTTAACCGCCCTTCAAGAGTGTTATTAATGGCATCCGGTTGTTCATGAATTTCTTTTAACATGAAATGGCGGTATTTACCTTTATCGCCGGCATCATGTTCAACTGAGCTTTCAGAAATTTCTCGTTCTACTTTATCGCCTTTGGCGTTATATACTTGAACGGATTGGCGAGAGATTTCAACCACATCGCCTTCTTCTAAAAACATAAAACGACGAGTAACAGGTAATAATGCCAGCTGGTCTGAAGCAACAAAGTTTTCACCAATACCTAAACCAATCACTAATGGGCTACCAGAACGAGCAGCAATTGCACGACTTGGGTCGCGACGGTCGATTACCATCATGCCGTAGGCACCATCCAATTGATGAACGGCTCTTTTGACGGCATCCAGTAAATTACCGTTTGATTTCAGTTCATGATGAATCAAGTGGGCAATGACTTCAGTATCTGTATCTGATGTAAACTCGTAACCACTTTGTACCAGGTAGTTTCTTAAAATTTCATGATTTTCAATAATACCGTTGTGAACAACAGCAATATCATCACCTGAAAAGTGGGGGTGGGCGTTACGTTCACTCGGCTCTCCATGGGTTGCCCAACGAGTATGGGCAATACCGGTGCCACCAGTTAAAGGCTCCAAACTTAAAGCATCAGCCAGCTCTGCTACTTTACCTAACCGCCGAATTCGTTTTAGTTGGCTTTCATTGTCAATTATTGCAACACCAGCAGAGTCATAACCACGGTACTCTAAGCGGCGTAAGCCTTCCACCAATATATCTGCTACATCACGTTGCGCTACTGCACCAACAATTCCACACATAGTTGAGTTCCTTTAATTTAAACTCTTTCCTACCAACAAAATAATCTGCTTACTGTATAGCCAGTCGTGAAAGTATACCGAACCAAGTCCCTTCTCCCCTATGAGGGTGTCGCGAAAGGGGTAAAGGTAATTCACGAAGACTAAGATTTTTTGGTGGGCCGCTGCCATCCCCCTAAGTTCGTTTGGCGGGCTCTACCGATTGCTAACTCATTCGCTGGCACATTTTTGGTGATGGTCGATCCTGCGCCAGTTGTAGCACCTTGGCTAACTGTGACAGGTGCTACCAGTGAGGTATTGGAGCCAATAAACACGTTGTCTTCAATCGTGGTTTTAAATTTGTTAGCACCATCGTAATTGCAGGTGATCGTGCCTGCACCAATATTAACGCCAGCCCCAACTTCTGCGTCACCTACATAGCTAAGGTGATTCACTTTACTACCAGCACCAATGGTGGTTTTTTTAGTTTCTACAAAGTTACCGACTTTCGCTTTTTCGGCTAGCTCTGTTCCTGGTCTAAGCCGAGCAAAGGGGCCGATATCGCAATTGTCGTGTACGACAGAATCTTCGATGATGGAGTTGGCCTTTACTATTGTATTTGAGCCAATCTGGCAGTCTTTTAGAATACAGTTGGGTTCAATGGTGACATTGTCGCTAAGTGTTACGTTACCTTCGAATACTGCATTAACGTCAATGATGACATCTTTGCCAACGGTCACTTCACCACGGATATCAACACGATTAGGGTCTCTTAAGGTTGCGCCTGCTATCATCAATGCTTCTGCTAGTTGTTGCTGATACCAACGCTCTAGTTTGGCGAGTTGTACTTTATTGTTCACCCCTTCCACTTCCTGCTCGCAAGTCGGGTGGACGGCAGTAATAGTCATTCCATCCGCCACAGCCATGGCGACAATATCGGTCAAGTAATACTCACCTTGAGCATTGTCATTAGATAATTTAGGCAACCACCGTTGTAGTTTTTCAGAGTTGACCGCCATGATGCCCGTGTTTATTTCGTTAATTGCCAGCTGCTCTGAGGAGGCATCTTTATGCTCAACAATAGCCGTAATTTTCTCTTCACTGTTGCGTACAATACGACCATAGCCGGTTGCATCTGCAAGAGTAACTGTTAATAAGGCAAAGCCTGTTTGCTGTGCTGCATTGATCAGTTGCTGTATTGTTTCTTGTTTAAGTAACGGCACATCGCCGTATAAAATCAGCACCAGGTCAGAGCTAGCAACATGTTCTATCGCTTGGTGGACAGCATGGCCGGTGCCAAGTTGCTGCTCCTGTAATACCCAACTGACTGGATAGTTGCTTAGTGTTGATTTAACTTGCTCACTACCATGGCCAATCACTACATGCGTTTCACTCTCAGTGACTGCTTGTTGAGCTGCTTCTATCACATGGGCCAGCATAGGTTTTTTGGCAATTTCATGAAGTACCTTGGGTAGGTTTGACTTCATGCGTGTACCTTGGCCTGCAGCCAGAATAACTGTATCTACCTTCATGGTCTTTCTATCCAAATCCGACAGTTATTAAGTATATATACTCTTCGCGAATAGTTTTTTTGCTTTGACTATAGCGAAGGTGAAAAAATTATTCGCGAAGGGTATAAAACTAAAAAAGGGCAGCGATATGCTACCCTTTTTCGGTATTGAAATATTCTCTAGCGGCCCAATTTCCTGCGAATTTGTTCCAATGTGCGAAGTTGTGCCACAGCTTCAGCAAGTTGAGCTTTTGCACGAAAGTAGTCAAATTCACTGCTTTTATCAACCATCAGCTGTTCAGCTTCTTTTTTGGCTTTTAAAGCGGAGGCTTCGTCTACATCATCAGCGCGTATAGCATGGTCTGCTAATACTTTAATCTCGCTTGGCTGTACTTCTAAATATCCACCAGATAGGTAGAATATTTCTTCTTCGCCATTTTGCTTAATTACCCGGATAGGGCCAGGCTTAAGATTTGTCAGCAGAGGTGCATGGCCAGGCGCAATACCTAAATCACCTAGTTGCCCTGGGGCAATCACCATTTCCACTAAGCCAGAAAAAACTGCGGTTTCGGCGCTGACTATATCGCAATGCACTGTAATTGCCATTGTTGTTTGCCTCGCTGGCTTGAGGGAGTGTTATTAAAGTACAACATGTAGTTTGTGTCCTTTTTTACCCTCTCTCTGAATGACGTCACAACGATAAGGTTGCTTTTAACTTGTAACTAAAAATAGTTTGTTGCTAAAGAGGCAACCTTACCGCTGTTGTTTTATTTCATTGATTTAGCTTTTTCTGCAGCTTCATCAATTGAACCGACCATATAGAACGCTTGTTCTGGCAGGTCGTCAAATTCGCCATTCAGAATGCCTTTGAAGCCACGAATTGTTTCTTTTAGTGGTACATACTTACCTGGAGAGCCGGTAAATACTTCTGCCACGAAGAATGGCTGTGACAAGAACCGCTGGATCTTACGAGCACGGGAAACGGTTAGCTTGTCTTCTTCAGAAAGCTCGTCCATACCCAAGATAGCGATAATATCTTTCAGCTCTTTATAGCGCTGTAATACTGCCTGAACACCACGAGCTACCTCATAGTGCTCTTGACCGATTACTAATGGGTCAAGCTGACGAGAAGTTGAGTCAAGTGGGTCGATCGCAGGATAGATACCTAACTCAGCAATTTGACGTGATAATACAACAGTCGCATCCAAGTGAGCGAATGTGGTTGCAGGAGATGGGTCAGTCAAGTCATCCGCAGGTACGTATACCGCCTGAATAGAGGTAATAGAGCCTGTCTTGGTTGATGTGATCCGTTCCTGAAGAACACCCATCTCTTCAGCTAGTGTAGGCTGATAACCTACCGCAGAAGGCATCCGGCCTAAGAGTGCTGATACCTCAGTACCTGCCAAGGTGTAACGATAGATGTTGTCAACGAACAGCAGTACGTCACGACCTTCATCACGGAATTTCTCCGCCATGGTCAAACCAGTCAGGGCAACCCGTAAACGGTTTCCTGGTGGCTCGTTCATCTGGCCATATACCAGTGATACTTTGTCAAGTACGTTGGACTCTTTCATCTCATGATAGAAGTCGTTACCTTCCCGTGTCCGCTCACCGACACCGGCGAATACAGAGTAACCACTGTGCTCAATCGCAATGTTACGAATAAGCTCCATCATGTTTACGGTTTTACCTACACCAGCACCACCGAACAGACCAACTTTACCACCCTTAGCGAATGGGCAAACCAAGTCGATTACTTTAATACCGGTTTCTAGCAACTCATTCGTTGCCGCTTGGTCAGCAAACTTAGGTGCTTCACGGTGAATAGCCGAGCGCTCTTTCTCACCAATTGGACCCGCTTCGTCAATGGGGTTACCCAAGACATCCATGATCCGACCTAAGGTTTCTTTACCTACTGGCACAGCAATTGGTGCACCAGTGTTATTAACATTTAAGCCACGGCTCAACCCTTCAGTTGAACCCATTGCAATAGAACGTACAACGCCATCACCTAGCTGTTGTTGCACCTCAAGTGTGGTTTCTTTGCCCTCAACATTAAGAGCATCATACACTTTAGGTACAGAGTCGCGAGGGAATTCCACGTCGATAACGGCGCCGATAATTTGTACGATACGTCCGCTACTCATAGCTGGTTCCTCTACCAATCTTAATGAACCTGTTTAACCGTTAAACAGCGGCAGCGCCGCCCACGATCTCTGAAATTTCCTGGGTAATTGCCGCTTGACGGGCTTTGTTATACACCAGTTGCAGCTCACCAATCAGCTCACCTGCGTTATCAGTTGCACTCTTCATGGCAACCATTCGAGCAGCTTGCTCACAGGCATTATTTTCTACGACTGCTTGATAAACTTGTGATTCGATATAGCGAATCAATAACCCATCCAACAACTCTTTAGCATCAGGCTCATAAATATAATCCCAGTGATGCTTTAAAGCTTTATCTTCAATTGGCTTTAAAGGTAAGAGCTGCTCAGTATGCGGCTTTTGTGTCATGGTATTGACGAACTGATTGTATACCAGGAATAACCGGTCGATTTTGCCTTCGTCATATGCATCAAGCATGATTTTTACACCACCGACTAAGTCAGATGGCGTTGGCGCATCGCCCAGACCGTTTATTAACGCTTCGATATTTCCACCAAAATGGCGGAAAAACGCTCCTGCTTTGTTTCCTACTAAACACAGATCGACTTCTACACCTTTGTCATCCCATGCTTTCATCTCATTGACGGTTTTCTTGAATAAGTTGATATTCAAGCCACCGCAAAGGCCACGATCAGTGGAAACTACAATAAACCCAACTCGCTTTACTTCGCGGTCAGTCATGTAGGCATGGCGATACTCTGGTGTCGAGTTGGCGATATGGCCAACAACTTCACGGATCCGCAAAGCATAAGGGCGGCTGTGTTGCATCCGGTCCTGGGCTTTACGCATCTTACTAGCGGCCACCATTTCCATGGCGCTGGTAATTTTTTGCGTGTTTTTGATACTCGCAATCTGTGTGCGAATCTCTTTTCCGACTGCCATGTAGCACCTATTTCAGGTTAGTGACACAGTAAACATGTCAGCTTTGCAGCAGTAAGCTAACCTTCGCGAATGAACTTTATGGTTTGTTGTCTTCATTCTTCATCCCAGTCACTTATTTTAATAAGCTCCTAAGATTCATCACTTGACGGCCGCCCCTAAAGCCCATTCGCTGTGATTATCCTAGATTAACAAGGCTTACCAGGTTTGAGTCGCTTTAAACTTCTCAATCCCTTCCTTCAGGCCTTTCTCGATTTCATCGCTGTAGCCGCCAGTCTCGTTGATTTCTTTCATTAGATCAGCCTGTTCGCTGTTCATGTAAGAAATCAACGCGGCTTCAAAGTCACCGACTTTCTTCAGCTCAACATCTTCGAGGAAACCTTTGTCTGCTGCATACAGGCTGACCGCCATCTCGGCAACACTCATCGGTGAGTATTGCTTTTGCTTCATTAACTCAGTAACACGCTGACCGTGCTCCAATTGTTTACGGGTTGCTTCATCCAAGTCAGAAGCAAACTGAGAGAATGCTGCCAATTCACGGTACTGGGCTAGCGCTAGACGAATACCGCCACCAAGCTTCTTGATGACTTTAGTTTGCGCTGCACCACCTACCCGAGATACGGACAGACCTGCGTTAATTGCTGGTCGGATACCTGAGTTAAACAAGCTTGTTTCCAGGAAGATCTGACCATCTGTGATCGAAATTACGTTAGTAGGAACGAATGCAGATACGTCACCGGCCTGTGTTTCAATGATTGGCAAAGCAGTCAATGAGCCTGTTTTACCTTTCACTTTTCCGTCAGTGAATTTTTCTACGTATTCAGCATTTACCCTAGCGGCACGCTCAAGTAAGCGAGAGTGCAAGTAGAAAACGTCACCAGGATACGCTTCACGTCCAGGTGGACGACGAAGCAATAATGAAATCTGACGATAAGCCCAAGCTTGCTTGGTCAAGTCATCATAAACAATCAGTGCATCTTCACCGTTATCACGGAAATATTCACCCATTGAACAGCCAGCAAATGGAGCCAGGAACTGCATTGCTGCAGGATCGGCTGCACCAGCGGCAACAACGATGGTGTGGTCCATGGCACCATGTTCTTCTAATTTGCGAACAACGTTAGCAATAGAAGACTGCTTCTGACCGATGGCAACGTAGATACACTTAATGCCAGTGCCTTTTTGGTTGATGATGGCATCAATCGCTACGGCAGACTTACCAATTTGGCGGTCACCGATAATCAGCTCACGCTGACCACGACCGATAGGCACCATCGAGTCAATCGCTTTCAAACCAGTTTGCACTGGCTGGTCTACTGATTGACGGCTGATAACACCTGGCGCTACTTTTTCGACTGGTGAAGTTAAATCAGTATCCAGAGGACCTTTGCCATCAATTGGGTTACCCAGTGCGTCTACCACACGGCCCAACAGTTGGTTGCCAACGGGCACCTCTAAGATACGACCCGTACATTTGGCGGTTTGGCCTTCGGCCAAATCCTGATAACCACCTAAAACAACGGCACCAACTGAGTCTCTTTCCAGGTTTAAGGCCATGCCATAAACACTGCCTGGAAACTCAATCATTTCACCGTACATTACGTCAGCTAACCCGTGAATACGGACGATACCATCGGATACGCTGACGATTGTGCCCTCATTACGGGCATCAGAGCTAACATCGAGCTTGTCGATGCGCTGTTTTATAATATCGCTGATTTCTGATGGATTTAGTTGCTGCATGCTCTGCCCCTTTAAACTCAGGATTTCATCGCGTCGGCCAGTCGATGAAGTTTGGCGCTTATTGAGCCATCAATAACCAGGTCACCTGCCTTGATGACCAAGCCACCGATTAAACTTTCATCAACCTCGCTCACGACATTTACATCGCGACCTAAACGCTTGCTGAGTGCTTTTGCCAATTTCTCTTGCTGAGTGCCCGTTAACTCCATTGCTGAAGTAATGGTGACGTCAATAGACTTCTCTTGCTCTGCTTTTAATAGCTCAAAAAGCCCTGCAATCAGTGGCAGCAAAGTTAAACGTTTATTCGAAGCTAAAGCACGAATGAAATTTGCGCCTTGTTCATCCAGCTCTTTATCACAGACTTCAACAAAGGCGTCAGCTTGCTGGGTTGTAGTTAACCCAGGAGAACCAAGTACCTGTTGAATCTTTTCAGCCTGTGATACAGCGGATGCTATAGCCAACATTTCTGACCATTTGGCTAATGCTTTATGCGCAAGTGCATATTCAAACGCAGCTTTAGCATAAGGCCGGGCTAAGGTGGTCAGTTCCATATGGATAACCCCCTTGGTTACAGCTCAGCGGCTAGCTGATCAACGAGTTTGCTCTGGGCTTTCTTATCAATTTGTTGCGCCAGAATTTTCTCAGCACCGGCAACTGCAATACTAGCCACTTGGCTACGTAATGCCTCTTTTGCTCGGTTAAGCTCTTGATCAATCTCAGCCTGAGCGGCGACTTTAAGTCGTTCGCCTTCTGACCGAGCTTGGTCTTTCGCTTCTTCAACAATTTGATTTGCCCGCTTGTTGGCTTGCTCGATGATCTCAGCAGCTTGCTCTTTGGCCTCACGCAGTTGCTTGCTGGCTTTGTCTTGAGCCAACTCCAGATCACGTTTGGCGCGATCAGCAGCTTCTAACCCATCTGCAATTTTCTTTTGGCGATCGCGTAAAGCTTGTGTAACCGGTGGCCACACGTACTTCATGCAAAAGATCACGAAGATCGCAAATGCTAGTGATTGCCCTATAAGGGTTGCATTGAGATTCATGCCAACACCTCTCGCTTTTAGTGTTAAGGAAAACTAATGCTTTACAACGACTGGCATTAGTCGTTTAAGCACAATTACCCTATTTAACTAAATCGATAAAAGGGTTAGCGAAGGTGAAGAATAATGCAATACCTACACCGATCATGGTTACCGCGTCTAACAGACCGGCTACGATGAACATTTTCACCTGAAGCATTGGTACCATTTCTGGCTGACGAGCAGCGCCTTCTAAGAATTTGCCACCCAATATGCCGAAGCCGATCGCAGTACCTAGTGCACCCAGACCGATCAACAGACCTACGGCAATTGCTGTCATACCAACTACAGTTTCCATATTTCCTCCCGACAGTTGTCGTAAACAAAGTTAATGATAAAAAAGTTTAAAACTACAATCTTGTTTAGTGATCTTCGTGGGCCATGCTTAGGTAAACGATGGTTAACATCATGAAGATGAAAGCCTGTAACGTAATTACCAAAATATGGAAGATTGCCCATGGAACGGACAAGAACCACTGAGCCCACCAAACAGGAATAAGGGCGATCAAGATAAAGATCAGCTCACCAGCATAAAGGTTACCGAATAGACGTAACGCCAGTGATATTGGTTTTGCTATTAAACCAACTCCTTCTAACAGCAAGTTAAATGGAATCATCCACTTGCCGAATGGCTGAAGGGTAAGCTCACCAACAAAACCGCCAACCCCCTTAACCTTGATGCTGTAGTAAATAATCAGGAAGAATACGCCTAGTGCCATCGCAATGGTGGCGTTAGGATCGGTAGTGGGTACTACTTTCATGTATTCAATGCCAATAGCGCCTGCCAGTAATGGAATCCAGTCAACGGGTACTAAGTCCATCAGATTCATTAAAAATACCCAGACGAAAATAGTGAGAGCCAATGGTGCAATTAATGCGTTGCGCCCATGAAAGGTATCTTTAACACTGGTGTCAACAAAGTCGACCATTAACTCAACAAAGTTTTGTAAAGCACCTGGCACGCCACTGGTAGCTTTTTTCGCGGCTCTGCGGAACAGGAATAAGAATAAGCAACCTAAGGCAACAGCCCAGCCTAAGGTATCAAGGTGGAAGGCCCAAAACCCCATGGCTTTTGCTTCGGCAGCACCATGAGCCAAGGTCCAGGTTGAGTCGGTCAGCACGGTGCCGTCATAACGCTCATAGCCTTCAGGCAGTCTGCCAAAGGTGAGGTTTTGCAGGTGATGCTGGATATATTCTGTTGCTGTTTGATTTTCACTCGCCATAATACGCTCTCGTGACAATTCTAAGAAAACGGTCAAAAAACGTTAAAATTCTTTCTTTTAAAACCTTACTGGCTCTTTTTTAACAAAGCCCTAATTTGTGCTTCACTTAAGCTATAGCAACTGATTTTACAAAGCATTAGTTACCCTCTTGATTAAAGCTTTAATAAAAGGGCCGTAAACCAGTTGACTGTTTGCACTAAAATAAAGGTTCCGAATAAGGCGAAAACATTGAGAGGCTCAACAAAACCAAACACCAGTGCAAACAATAAGGCAGTTAAACCAAGCTTAACGGCTTCTCCTTTATAAAAGGAGTGAGCAATTTGTTTAGCTGCCCGTGCACCAGAGTGTTGAAAGGCTTTTTTGGCAAGATAAGCATTGGGAATCAGACAAATGAGTCCACCCAAAAATGCTGAGTAGGCTGTAACCACACTATGCAACAACAAGACACATGCTACACATACCGTCACAATGAGTTGTGCAATAATAACTCGGTAAATTGGTGGTTTATGTAAATGAGGTGCCCCCATAACTGCTTTAGTTAACCCCATTTATTAACTACTCGCCTTACTAACCTTACCAAAAGGTCCCCCCTTACGACCTTAAAGAAACGATCAACTTTACAAGCTGTCTACCACAAAATCGTAAAAAACCAATTGGGTAACAAAACTATTTGGATATTAATTAGCCAATAGGTGTAAAACACCTTTGTTATCCACACTGTTTTATTCAGCTTAAACTTTTTTGTAGCTTATTATCAGGCCTAGCTACTCATAAAAGTCTGACAGTTGGATAATTGATAGCCAAATAGCTTTATATAAACTTCAGCCAAAATTTGGGGCCAGAAGTATATTTCGAATAGCCTATATGATCAACACTACATCAATGTATTCGTGTACTTGGTATTAAACAAATAGCTTTTCCATCTGTCATGTTAGGAATTGCTACTGTTCTAAAGTAGACTATTAATTGATCATTTGTAGCAAGGCTATGAATATTAGTAATTATTTAATATGCGCCAAGACGCCGTCTAGTTCATCTAAGTTGTTGTATTTTATTACTAACTTGCCTTTCCCTTTAGCTGAGTGCTGAATTAGTACTTCAGTACCTAGCTTGTCACCAAGCTCATCTTCCAGTTGCTTAATATCTGGATCAATTTTTTGTTCAGGTTTAGTTGTTTCGGCTTCAGCTTGCATGTGACGCACTAGGGCTTCAGTTTGTCTAACAGAAAGTCCTTTTGCCACGATGGTTTTGGCTGCTACTAATTGTTGTGTTTTAGTCAGGGTTAAAATGGCTCTGGCATGTCCCATTTCTAGATCACCATGTTCAAGCATGGTTTTGACATCATCAGCCAGGGTCATTAAACGCAATAAATTTGTAATAGTGGCTCGTGATTTACCCACTGCATCGGCCACTTGCTGCTGAGTTAAACCAAACTCCTGCTGTAGTCTATGAAGTGCCATGGCTTCTTCAATAGGGTTTAAATCTTCACGTTGGATATTTTCAATAAGTGCCATGGCAATGGCGGCTTCATCTGGCACTTCGCGAATAACGGCAGGAATTTTTTCTAAACCAGCAAGCTGTGTAGCGCGCCAACGCCTTTCTCCAGCAATTATTTCGTACTTATTTTGACCAATGGGGCGTACTACAATGGGTTGCATTACCCCTTGGGCTTTTATAGAGCTGGCTAATTCCTCTAATGCTTCAGGGTGCATATCTCGGCGGGGTTGGTAGCGCCCACGTTGAATCCACTCAACGGGTAGTTCATCTAGTTGGCTGTTTTGTTCATTGCCAGTTTCTACAACAGTTGTCGCTGTTGCACTACCTAATAATGCATCAAGCCCTCTGCCTAACCCTCTTTTTTTGGTTGCCATTGGTTTTGCTAATCCTGAATAAAAGTACTGATTTGATTATGCCGTAAACTGACGCCAGTTAACACCGTAGATTAAGGGCGCCTTTAATTAGGCACTAACAGCCACTTGTTCTTGTTTGCGGATTAGCTCACCAGCCAAAGCAAGGTAAGCCAGTGCCCCTTTGGAGTGTTTGTCATATTTTAGTACAGGCAAACCGTAACTGGGTGCTTCTGCTAAACGTACATTACGAGGAATGATGGTGCGATAAACTGAGTCACCAAAGTGCTCAACCAGCTGAGCTGATACTTCGTTAGTAAGACTGTTACGGGCGTCATACATCGTGCGTAACAGACCTTCGATTTTTAATTTAGGATTGAGTACTGAAACAATGCGACTGATTGTGTCTAATAAGGCTGATAACCCCTCTAGTGCGTAGTATTCACACTGCATTGGAATGACAACGCCATCAGCTGCTGTCATTGCATTAACAGTCAGCATATTTAATGAGGGAGGGCAGTCGATCAGGATAAAATCGTAAATTGATCCAACATCAGCGAGGGCTTTTTTCAGTCGTAACTCTTTTTGTGGGATTTCTAATAACTCAACTTCAGCTGCAGTAAGATCTGCGTTAGCAGGCAATAAATCATAACCAGCAGGGTCAGTAGGAACTAGTGCAGCGGTTGCATCTACTGCACCTACTAATACATCATAGATGGAGTTTTCCAGAGCATTTTTATCAACGCCACTGCCCATCGTGGCATTGCCTTGAGGATCTAAGTCAACTACCAGCACTTGCCGTTTAGTTGCGACTAACGACGCAGCGAGATTAACGCAGGTTGTGGTTTTTCCCACTCCCCCTTTTTGGTTAGTTACCGCAAGTATTTTGGCCACGATAGTTTCCTTAGTGTTACTTGTTTTGTGTCACTTTAAGAAGCGCTGTTAACATTATTATTTTGTAATATTACCAAGTGACGTTCGCCCTCACAGTTTGCTACTTCAAGTGGTATAGATTTTACCAGCTTTGTTGAAAGCGCTTCAGCTTGCTGAATCTCCTCTTTTGGATAGACGCCTTTCATGGCATAAAAATATCCCTTGGGTGCAAGCAGGTGTTGAGTCCATTTCACCATATCTTGTAGAGCACTAAAAGCTCGGGAGACAATAATATCAAAGGGATTATCAACCTGAAATTGTTCAACGCGTTTTTGAACGACTTGAATATTATCTAACTGCAAAGCCGATTTTGCTTGGACTAAAAAGCGAGTTTTTTTGCCATTGCTATCCAGCAAAGTAAATTGCTTGTCGGGAAAACAAATCGCTAGTGGAATACCAGGTAAGCCGGGGCCGGTGCCTACATCTAATATATGACTGCCTTCGATATAAGGCACAACACTTAAGCTATCCAACAAGTGACGTGGAATCATTTGTTGGATATCTCTAACTGCTGTTAGGTTGTAGGCTTTATTCCACTTGTTTAGTAATAACAAATAAGCCGTTAACCGCTCAAGTTGAGACTGGGTAAGTTGGAGCCCCATGGATGAGACCCCAGTAGCAATTGCTTTGGCAAGCTCTTGAGAGTTTTGTGTAGAGTGTAAATTCACAGCTTAGGCGCTTAAGTCAGTTTTAGTTTTGTCTGCAACAATTTTTTCTGTAGCAATAGAGCGTTTTTTCAGATGAACAATTAATAGCGATACTGCCGCAGGTGTTACTCCAGGAATTCTTGATGCTCTGCCTAAAGTGTCTGGTCTGGCATCTGATAATTTTTGCTTGATCTCATTAGATAACCCGGCAATTTGCTGATAGTCCAAGTCTTCAGGCAGCAAGGTATTTTCATGACGTCTTAACCGAGCGATTTCTTCAGTTTGACGGTCAATATAGCCTTGGTATTTGGTTTGAATTGCTACTTGCTCAGACACTTGAGGGTTGTCAGTCACGGGTTCGCCTACCAAACTAGCGATTGCCTGATAGCTTATGTCAGGACGGCGTAACAGTTCTAACAGGTTATATTCTCGAGTAATAGGTCTTTCTAGAATTTTATTAGCCTCTTCACCTGCTGGGGTATTGGGCTGAATCCAGCTGGTTTTTAAGCGCTGGGTTTCTTGCTCAATGGCTTCTTTTTTACGGCAGAATACCGCCCAGCGTTGATCGTTAATCAAGCCAAGCTCACGGCCTTTTTCGGTTAGCCTCAAATCAGCATTGTCTTCTCTTAATATCAAGCGATATTCCGCACGGCTAGTAAACATCCGATAAGGTTCTTGAGTACCGTTGTTAATTAAATCATCAACCAGCACACCTATATAAGCTTCATCCCGGCGAGGGCTCCAAGCTTCTTTTTCTTGTGCTTTCAGTGCTGCGTTTAAACCAGCAAGTAAGCCTTGCGCACCGGCTTCTTCATAGCCAGTGGTGCCGTTGATTTGCCCGGCAAAATATAAACCTTGGATAAACTTGGTTTCTAAAGAAGGCTTTAAATCTCTGGGGTCAAAAAAGTCATATTCAATGGCGTAACCTGGACGAGTGATATGGGCATTTTCAAAGCCTTTAATCGAGCGTACTAACTCTAGCTGCACATCAAACGGCAGGCTGGTGGAAATACCGTTGGGATAAAGCTCGTTGGTGGTTAACCCTTCTGGCTCAACAAAAACCTGGTGTGAGTTTTTATCTGCAAAGCGGACAATTTTATCTTCTATAGACGGACAGTAACGTGGCCCAACTCCTTCAATCACTCCCGTATACATTGGCGAGCGATCCATACCGCCACGAATAACCTCATGAGTCTGCTCATTGGTGTGAGTAATGTAGCAGCAGATTTGCTCTGGATGATCATCAACAGAGCCCAGGTAAGACATCACTGGTGTGGGGGTGTCTCCAGGCTGTGGTGTCATGGCAGAGAAATCGACTGATTTGGCATCAATTCGAGGAGGTGTACCTGTTTTTAGTCGATCCACACGGAATGGTAATTCACGCAGGCGGTTGGCTAGTGCAATAGAAGGAGGATCTCCCGCTCGACCACCCGAATAGTTTTGTAAGCCAATATGGATTTGTCCACCTAAAAATGTACCAGTAGTGAGTACCACATTATTAGAGAAAAACTTCAGGCCCATCTGGGTAATAACCCCTTTGACCTGTTCACCTTCTACTATTAAGTCGTCAGCGGCTTGCTGGAAAATATCTAAGTTAGGCTGATTTTCTAATACTCGACGGATAGCGGCTTTATATAAGGCGCGGTCTGCTTGAGCGCGGGTTGCACGAACCGCAGGGCCTTTCCGAGAGTTAAGAATGCGAAACTGAATCCCGGCCTTATCCGTAGCTAATGCCATAGCACCGCCCAGGGCGTCGATCTCTTTCACCAAATGGCTTTTACCAATACCGCCAATCGCTGGGTTACAGGACATTTGTCCTAATGTTTCAATGTTATGGGTTAATAACAGCGTTTTAACCCCGGTGCGTGCCGCTGCCAGAGCTGCCTCTGTGCCTGCATGGCCGCCACCAATGACAATAACGTCATAGCGAGTCGGATAGTCCACCGTAATACCTCACCCAAGAGCCTGTTAAATGGTCGCCTAGTATATAGAAAAGCTTTCTTATGCTGTACTAGGTCTGTAACTGTAAGTATGGCTGGCTATTTTATAGTCAAATTTTAAGATTGCTATAGGTATTCATAGTATGGTTGCAAATAAGAGCTGCTTTGGTGGATTAAAGTTATCCACAGGCAACCAGTAATTATTGAGGCTTTTATCACGAAGTTAACTTGATATCCACAACTAATCACACCTTATCCACAAAAATTACGGTTAAAGTTGACTTTGTGGGCAGTTATTTTTATTGATAGGTTTGCGGATTTCTGGATGAGAGGGAGCTAAAAATGACTTTTGCGGCACTCTCTCTTGTTTTTTTACACCCCAAAATCAATAGAAATTAATATTATTAAAGTACAGGCAAATTAAAACAATGCAAAGTATGTTTGTTAGTAATTACATTTATTTTTAGTTATCTTTCAGTAACTTGATTATTGAATAAAAATATTTTAATGGGCTTGATTATAATTAATATTTAACAACTGCTATGGAATAATATTATTAGTCAAATCGGTTGAGTAGAAATAAGAAGTTTGTTGTTTAAATGGGTCAAAAAAAACACTATCGATAAGTTGTAAAGAATAACATGTGACTCTTTTCTAAGTTAATTAATTTTATTCCTGCATCATAGCTTACAGATTCATCGCCAGTTAATACCTTGTAAGTAAAGTGAATTTTACTTAAAGGGTTTTAGTTATTGTTTAACTGGAATGTTTGTTATTTATTTTAGTACCTCAGTAAGCTTGAGATTATTTTGTAAAAATATTGAAGAGTTAAGCTAATTGTTGAGCCGCTATTTTAGCAATATTTGATAGTGTTTGTTTTAAATAATAAAAATGTCAACCTCGCTATTAGCATACTCGACAAGCCTAATAAATTTACTTTGATGAGGCTTATTATGAAAAGTCAGCATGTTTTAAAACAAATTGCTTATGTTAGTGTGCTCAGTGCCAGTACTCTAGTTTCTATGACAGCGCTAGCGGCAGAAAGAATTAACCTTGAAGAGCATGAATTAACTCGCGCTATTCGCAGTATTGCGCCTGTGCACGAAATTTTGGAGTTAGAGTCTGCAAAAGATGCGAAGCCTGCTGCTATGATGAAATTTGATAGTGGCATTAAAAAAACTCGTTATCAGCAGCATTACAAAGGTGTGCCAGTGTGGGGCTACACTTTTGTTGCAGGGGTCGATAAGCAAGGTGTTGCGGGAGATTTTAGTGGCTATTTATTAAGAGGGCTTGAGCAAGATAACTTGGTTGTAGATCCTAGTATTTCCGCTGACCAAGCGCTGGAAATTGCTAAACAACAACAAGGACATGCTGGATTTAAATCAGCCAGAATTGAGCATAACGATAAACAGCTTTATATATATGCTGAAGATCCAGAAAAACCAAGGTTAATCTATGAGGTTTCTTATTTCACTCATGACCCTGAACCGACTAGGCCTTTTTATTTAATTGATGCTCATACTGGTGAAGTGGTTGATAGTTGGGAAGGTATCAATACAAGAGAAGCCACTGGCCCAGGTGGAAACAAAAAAATGGGAAAATACATGTATGGTAAAGATCATGGCATGCTCCCAGTTGATGATCAGTGCCGAATGAGTACTGAAAATGTTGAAACCATCGATATGAAACACCAAAGCTCCGGTGGCCAGGTTCATAAATTTAGTTGTCCAGAAAATACTCATAAAGAAATTAATGGGGCTTACTCGCCACTAAATGATGCACATTATTTTGGAATGATGGTTTTCAAAATGTATAAAGAGTGGTTTGACATGAAACCACTGCCACATAAATTAAAGATGCGTGCCCACTACCGTCGAAATTACGACAATGCAATTTGGGATGGCCGCGCGATGTCTTTTGGTGATGGAAGCAGAACGTTTTACCCACTTACTTCATTAGATGTATCTGCTCATGAAGTAAGCCATGGTTTTACCCAGCATAACTCAGGTTTAGTATACCGAGGTCAGTCGGGCGGTATGAACGAGGCCTTCTCTGATATGGCGGGCGAAGCTGCTGAGTATCATATGTTTAAAAAGGTAGACTGGTTGGTAGGCGCAACTATTACCAAAAGCATGAAAGCACTTCGTTATTTTGAAAAGCCAAGCCAGGATGGGCGCTCAATTGATCATGCAGAAAGCTATCGCCAGGGAATGGATGTTCACTTCTCAAGCGGTGTTTATAACCGAGCTTTTTATAACTTAGCAAACACCAGTGGTTGGGGGGTTAAGTCAGCCTTTGAAGTCATGGTTATTGCCAACAAAATGTACTGGAAACAAAACACTCAATTTGAAGACGGCTCTTGTGGGGTAATGAAAGCAGCTAAAGACAAAGGCTGGAGTGTTGGTGATGTTAAAGCTGCGTTTAAAGTAGTAGGACTAGGCAGTCGTTGTAATGTGCCTGATGGTGGTGATAAGCCAGGTGATGGTGATCCGAACCCGAACCCAAATCCGAATCCAAATCCGAATCCGAATCCGAATCCAAATCCAAATCCGAATCCGAATCCAAATCCTAACCCGAATCCAAATCCTGACCCAGAGCCACCACAAGGTGACTTCAAGCCAATGATGAATGATATGCAGGCTTGTTTGAGTTTAACCAACATGCATGTGAAAGCTAAAAGCTGTAGCAGTAATAGTAAAACTCAGCAATGGAAACTGGATTCCAAAGGCTTATTGCACCCTGCCAATGAACCAAATAAATGTTTACAAATGGAAAAATGGTGGAGTGGTAAAAACCGTGCAGTAATTGGTAGTTGTAATGCAAGTGACATGAAACAACGCTGGACCCTTAGTAATGGACGTTTACAAAACGTGGCTTATAACTTTGCAGTTATTCAGCACTTTTATGAAAAACACAAGGATTGGGTAGGTATTTGGCTGAAGGATGAGAATAAGAAAGGACAGAAGTGGAACTGGAAATAACTATATCCTTCGCAAATGATCTTTAGGCTTTGTTATCTTCGTTCTTCACCCCAGTCACTTATTATATATAAGCTCCTGGGGCTTCATCTCTCGATGGCCTCGCCTAAAGAACCCCTTGCTGTGGATATTTCTCTGGTTATTAAGTTGATATGAAAGCTAAAGGATATGGAGTAACAGGGTATTCTGGAGCTAAAGCATGGATGCTTTTTTAGCTCTTGATAGACCGGGGATGGTCTTTCAAGAGTGGCAGAAGAATGGCCTGTTATTCCATATCGGACACTAAGCTTAGCTTTTATACAACCGAAACATATCCCATTAACCCTGTTTTCATATGCTCAATTACATGGCAATGAAACATCCATCTACCAGGGTTATCTGCCACAAAAGCTATTTTTACCCTTTCGTTTTTTTCCATTAAAACCGTATCGGTATGATAGGGTTTTATTTTCTTTTTATTTGACCATATAACGGTAAATGTATGACCATGCATATGAATAGGATGTTTATGTGGGGTGACATTTTTCATGTCAAAGATATACGTTTTACCAAGCTTTAATTCGGCTAGCGGGGCAGGTAAATTATTTTGGTTCATACCTTCCCAAGCTCGGCGGTTGATGGTCCAAAACTCATGTTTAGCTTTACCATTCTTATCAGTTGGGGTCATAGCGCCAGACCACTCGAATAAAAAGTTTATGACTTCTGCACTTTTCAAATCAGGCGAAGGAATTGGGTTGACTGGCAGTGATGGAATTTGATTTCGTTTTGGTAGTTTCGCCTCAACTGTTTTTAGCTTTAACAAGCCAAAGAAAAGCCTGCCTTTACCATTTTGTACTTCAATGATTTCATCTGTTTTTTCTGGTGCAATAAATGCAATATCTAAACGCATTCCTGCACCTATTTCGTGGGCAGTTAATGGAACTGGCTTGCTTAGAGCATTACCATCTACAGCAATAATTTTTGCAGGGAAGTCTTTAAGCGCAATTTTATAAATAAGTGTATTATCTACATTCAAAAAACGTAATCGTATTAATCCACCTGTTGGTATCTCAATAGTTGGTTTATGTTGGCCATTAACTGTTTCATAGCGGCCAGGGGTGCCCATTCTGGCGGCATAACGAGGGATAGATAACTGAGTAAACTCGCCTTTTTCATCTATATGCCAATTTTTTAGACAAAGGGGAATGTCTGCATCGAATGTAACAGGCTCTGCTTCTTCAACAATTAACGTACCAACCAAGCCTCTGCCAAGCTGCTGGGTACTGTTCATATGAGGGTGGTACCAAAACGTTCCTGCATCTGGGCAAACGAAGTCATAGATAAATGTCTCGCCTGGCATTATGGGTGGTTGAGATAAAAAGGGTACACCATCCATTGCAATGTCAATTCGAATACCGTGCCAATGTATCGTTGTAGGCTCTTTTAGTTTGTTTATAAACTTTATTCGTATGCGTTGACCTTGTTTAGCACGTAATACAGGTGCAGGGTAACCACCATTAAAACCCAAAATTGATGTATTAATGCCTGGAATAAGTTCGGCAGAACCAGGTTCGGCAGTTAATACATAATCAAAATCAGACTCTTTTGCGGCTAACACAAGACGAGGAAGTTGACTGGCAGCTAAAATGCCAGCAGAGGATAACAAAAACTGACGCCGGGAAATTGCCATTTTACATCTCCTAAAAAGCTGTCAGGCATTTAACCAGCACTGAAGCAGAAAGTAAAATACCCTTCCCTTTGAATAAGCAATCGGGGAACAGGGTAAATACAACTGCTTCTAACAATTAATAAAGCATAATTGTTTTAAAGCCTGCTACTCAGCAAATACTGCTTTAGATAATACGTTAGGGCTACGGCGTCAGTAGTCTAGCCAAAACGGCTACAAGCACTGAAAAGGATAAGAGGTAACGTACTACTACGTTACTCATTACAACTTAGTATAGGTTGTATATTTATGCCAATATCTTTAGATAAAAATTTATCGATAAATAACAAAATATGTTGCTCTGCATAGCTGTGTCTGCCCAGATAAGAGCTATAAGCCTTTGATTGAGGGGGAATTATATGACGAGTGCCGAGATTGGTTAAAGAAAATTGTGCACGAAAACTGCCGCCAGTTTTCCATGGGGCAGGGTTGCAAACAGGGTCTCCCTCAATAAAATAATGCTCAATATGTTGTTTAATCCAATCGGCATCCCAAAGTCGGTTAGCTTTAGCTAAATCCAGTAAAGCTGCATGACCAAGTGCTGCTGAACTATAGCCGATGGCCTTTAACCCATGCTTAATTGCTGCATATTGGGCCATTGCACCACCTAATGAATGCCCTAACAATAATAAGGGGGCTTCAGGTACTTTATTCTTTATGGCGATATCTTTTGCAACTGCTTTGATGGTATTAACAATTGCGGAAGTCTGTAGATAAAGTTTTGGTACTGAACTACCAACCAGGTTTTTTAAGTCAGTTGTTAGCTGGTGAGCAGATAAAGAACGATAATGTTTAGGCTTAACAAAACCTTTGCCTGAGTGAGTGCCACCAAAAACTAGTTTAAATTGGTTTTTGGTGGGCTCGTAAAATAATGCTGCAAGGAGTCCTGTATGTTTATCATATCCAATCCCTTCAGATGTGAACTTCAGGTTAGCCAATAAGGGGTCGTTAATAAATGCAGAACGAAAATCCTCTAACCGACACAATTTATGTTGCGATGAGCTGTTTACTTTTGCTTCAACCTCGTTGATATGAGCAATTGGCTCGCCATAAGTAAACCCTGCAAGTGTTGCATTTACAGCAATTTCTGATAAGCCTGCTTGTTGTAAATCGATGGTTTTTTCTTGCCATAACTGCTTACGATGCAGCTTATTGATAACAGTTTCTGATAGTGACTTATGATCAGAGAAACTACTGGATTTAAACAGCTGTTTGAAAGAATGCAAGCTAGCTCTGCTAAAACTAGTATTAGAAGGCCTTCTACTGAGAATGGTTGGCTCAGAAGCAGAAGTTGGTAATGAATGAGTTTTTACTGGGTTTATCATTGGTACAACCTGATATTATACCCAATGTGAAGGGTATACATAGCTATTTATTAGTTACTGAGTAGCGGTATAGCTACTTATGAAGGTTATATAACAGTTTGTATACTTAATTGATATCAGGTTTAACCTGAATATTTTACTCATCAAAGAGTTTGTGAAATTTGATGAAACATTTGGGAGATGTTTTTATGGTTTTATCGCAGTGTTGGACGTTCATCCAACACCACTCATAATGAGGCGCCGTTATAAGGTGTGTTGAGGCCCAAACACCTCATAATGAATCTGGCTTGGGTCAACGCCTGCACTTAATAACTGTTGATTTATTGTTTGCATAAAACCAAATGGACCACATAAGTAATATTGTGCATTGGGTAATAGAACTTGTTGCTTAATATCATCAATCTGCATGGTTCCTTCAAACTGATAATCTATTCCTTGTTGGTCTATTGATGTAGGCTGTCGATACCAAGTAAGAGATTGAACATTTTTATTTTCAGCTTCAACTTGCTTGATAAAAGGCTTGAAAGCATGCACTAGACTATGTTCACAAGCATGTAAATAATAAATAGGTGCCTGATGTTTATTGGCGACCAAGGTATTTAACATGCTTACCATTGGCGTTAAACCAACGCCTGCTGATATTAACACTACAGGGGTTTCCTGTTTGGCTTGTAAATAAAAGTCTCCAGCAGGAGGCAATATTTTTAAAGTATCGCCTACGTTGATTTGATTATGCAGGTAATTAGAAACAATACCTGGTTTTACTCCTCTGCTTTCTCTGCGTACACTAATGCGATAAGTTTTACCATTAGGTTTGTCAGATAGTGAGTATTGTCGTATTTCTTGGTGTACAGATGAGTTTGGGTTAGTGACTAGACTTAAGTATTGTCCTGGTTTAAAACTTTTTACAGGCTTGCCATCAACGGGAGCAAATTTAAAGGAGGTGATTAAGTCACTTTCAACGTTTTTCTCTAATACAGTAAACTCACGGGGGCCTTTCCAACCACCTTCGGCCTGCTGATACTCACTGTAAATCGTCGATTCACGCTCTATAAATATACCTGCTAATACTTGATAAGCTTTAGTCCATGCGGCAAGCACTTCATCTGTGACTACATCGGGTGCTAACTCTTTTAATGTAGCCAGTAAATGATTGCCAACAATGGTGTAATGTTCTGGTTGAATTAAAAAGCCAGTATGTTTTTGGGCAATGTGTTCAATGGCTCCAGAAAGTACTTCAGGCTTATCGATAAACTTTGCATAAGCTAATACGGCATTAAACAGAGCTTTAGGCTGTTCACCAGTATGTTGGTGGCTTTCATTAAAGATGTTTAACAGCTCTGGGTTGTGTTTAAACATTCTTTTATAAAAATGTTCTGTAATTGCAGTACCGGCTTGCTCTAATAAGGGAACAGTAGCTTTTACAGTTGTTATGGTGTTTGAATCAAGCATTAGCAGGTCCTTGTAATAAAAGTATATTGAAAATGTTGGGTTGGTTAAATGTTGTGCTTCTTTTCATCCCTCTTTTGGCTGAAGAGTAGCTTTGTCTATTAATATTTTGCCCATTAATATGAATCTTAAATGCATATTATATAATATGTATATTATATCCATATTTATGGGTGGGCAAGGGTAACTATATAGGTATTTACCCTTACTCTTTGTCGAGCGAATATCAAAGAGAACCTTTTTGGTGGCGAAAAATATTAAACCAATCGGTTTAATATTTGGATACAACATCTATACTGGATAATATGCAAACACCTCGACCTTTATCATTAGATCTTGTATTCAAAGCCTTAGCTGATGAAACCCGACGGCAGCTTTTGCAAACGCTATGTGGGGGGAGTTATAGCATTAGGGATTTAGCGGCACCGTTTGATATTAGCTTTCCTGCAGTGGCAAAGCACATAGCGGTGCTTGAAAGAGCAGGTTTAATAACCAGAAAAAAGCGAGGTCGGGAGCAAATCTGCACGCTTAATCCATTAACCTTGCGGGAAGCTCATCGATGGTTAGGTTTTTATGAAAGTTTCTGGAGTCAACAACTCGATCATTTGGAAGACTATTTGAGTTTGCTACAAGAATAAAGCCAACAAAAAATTAAAGAAAAGGAATAATAAAAATGAAACTATATTATCACCCGCTATCAACATATTCACAAAAAGTGTTAATAGCTTTTTATGAAAAAGAGGTTGAATTTACCCCTTATATTGTCAACTTAATGGATGAGGCAAGTAAAAAAGAATACAAAGAAATATATCCTCTGGGTAAAATACCTCTATTGATGTGTAATGATGACCATATGATTCCAGAATCAACAATAATAATAGAATACTTGGATACTCATTTTTCCTCTGGTACCAGGCTTATTCCTGAAGACAAAGATGCAGCCCGGCAGGTGAGGTTTATCGATAGAGTTCAAGATAATTATCTAAATGACAATATTGCAACTTTATTTTTTGAAAGTATGAAGCCAGCGGAAAAGCAAGACTCTGAAAAGCAAGCCAAAGCAAAAGAGCAATTAGATATTATGTATCACTACATGAACAAACAATATAGCGAAACCACTTTTGCAAAAGGTGATGACTTTACAATGGCTGACTGCTCTGCAGTGCCTGCTTTATTCTATGCACAGAAAATCTATCCATTTGAGCAGTTTGAAGGTATAAAAGCTTATTATAAGCGCGTATCAGAAAGGCCTTCTTATCAAAAAGTGCTAGCCGAAGCACAGCCTTACCTGGAAAAGATGTTTAGCTAAAATTACATAAAAAGTACAGCATTCAACTGAATTAGGACTGGGCTATATTATATAGCCCAGGTTTTGTTATATATTGACTGATCATGATTCATTTTTTGTGTTAGCAATAGTTAAAATACCTTCAGCGAAGGATATACTTGAGAAAAGATATGAAAAAGTGGCTGTTAGTTATCGCTGTTATAGTGTTGTTTCAAAACCGACAAGAAATAAGCCTGTTTTTAAACCCACCACCTGACTTTTCTGCCACCAATAAAGAGGATGTCGTGCTATATGCCACTAGCTGGTGTGGATACTGCAAAAAAGCCAGATCATTTTTAGAAAAGTACAATATACCCTATACAGAGTACGATATTGAAAAGTCCACAGAAGGCCTCCGTCAATATAAGCAACTAGGTGGCAAAGGGGTTCCCGTGTTTTTGGTTAAGGGCAAAACCATCAGTGGTTATAACCCACAAGCCGTGGTGGCAGCATTAGAGGGATAAGTATACAAACGTTCTGTATACGTATAGGTTTTCAGTAGAATGCATAAGCCGCTCATATTCTTTAACAGATAACACGACAGCGGTTTGCTTTCCATGAACGGTAATATATTGAAGCAAGCCGTTGCCTGCATCTTTAATCAACTTGCTTAGCTTGTTTTTAGCCTCTTGCAGCTGCCACTCATTGGTTGTAGTAGGCATAAAAAGTTCCTAATAATCTAGACAGTCTAGCTGGAATAGTGGTTAATGAGGGTAACTGCAACCTTTGAAAGGGAAATAGGGCGTAATAAAGCCGCTTCACACTATGGAGATATTCGTGCCAACTTGGAATGCAAGGGCACACCAATAGGTGTCAACGACCTACAGATTGCTGGTCATGCAAGAAGCGAAGGACTAACCCTGATAACTAACAACATGCGTGAGTTTAATCAAGTGGAAGGACTACGGTTGGAAAACTGGGTTTAAATAACAGACTCAACAAAAAAGCAGCAAAAATCGGCTTTAATAAAGTACCATGGTACTATAGATTGAGTACTGTCATTTACCATTTAGTACACTTTTCACCTGCTACTGTTGTATCGTGTTTTTCATACCAGCAGCGACCGTTGCCATTGGATGGTAGCTCGATTCGACTGTGCTGTACCAGTTTTTGGTTGTGTATGAAGAAGCATTCGCCTCTACATTTGTTAAATTATACTACTTACTTAGTAGTACCTTCCAGTGGTAATTGTGAAGAAAAAGTTTAGGAATACTTTTTTTTATCAAACTCAATAAGAAATGATATTTATATTAAAGTTAATGTTTTTCTAAGTGTTTCATCTTTGCCATAAACTTTATTAAATCAGAAATATTAAATTATTAACAGTAATTTTGTTGCTTGCTAATGACATAACTATGAGCTAATGAGATAATACGCATTTTAAAATGCGTGTGGAGTATTATTAGTGAAAATAGTAAAACAAAGCCAGGGCTTTACTTTAATTGAAGTACTTATTGTAGTTGTTATTGTTGCGATACTGGCCGCTGTAGCTTTTCCAAGCTATCAAGAGTATGTCAGAAAAACCAGGGCTAATGATGCTAAAACAGAGATAGCAAAATTTATGCAGCTACAGGAAAGGCACTTTATTCGTCATTTAAAATATGATAAAGATTTAAAACCTACTGGAACAGACTTTTATACTTATCATATTTACAAGTGTGAAAAAAATAGTACAGAAGAACCAAAAAAAGCCGATTTAAAGAAATGTATTACTATAAGTGCCACTCCAAAAACAGGTACTAGCACTTATAATAAAGCAATAAAACTGAGCACTAATGGTGCTAAGGATAATTGGGATAAGCCTAAAAATAGCTAATAATAAAAGCCCACGTTAGTGGGCTTAAGTTTCTAGTTTGGTTCTCTTCTCCACCAAGTTTTATAAAGTCGTTTAGCGCTGCTTAGGTCAACTAGCTTTTCAAAACCTACATTTGCAGTGGTTTTTCTATTTCTGGTTATTACCACAGGTGTATCTGCTATACCTTTGTATTTCAATATTTTGTAGCGATTATTATCGTCATCTGCTGTTCCATCATTAATTCCTCCTGTTGCATCATAAAGGTTTAATACATACCCTTTTGCTGTGCCAGGTGTGGGACTGCATAAATCCACTTTATTTGAATGGGTAAAAGTTGTAAATAATACCATATTTCCAAAAGTTATAGATGGGCTAAGAGCTTTTTCATTATCACTTAAATCAATGAACCAACCATGTTTAGTGTTAAAATTTAGTCTAGCTTGAGATTTTTCTGTTTCACTACCTTTTACAATAAGGTTATTTGATGCATTATAAAGATCTTCAATTCCAATAACCTTTTTATTTCCTCCATTTCTACTAGCATATTTATAAGAATCTATTTCTGAACCATTATTAGCTCTGGCTGGCGGACTAAAGACATAAGGATCTTTAATCATGAAAAACTTATCTTCCTCATCTTCTGAATTAGGGTGAGCACGATAACCTGACCCCACTGTAATTGCTACATAGCTTTGTGACTTATCTAGAATGGCTGCATCTACCCTGTTATAAAACCTTCTGCCATCACCACCTAGTTTAGCAATAATGCCACCACTAGCTAAATTATCAGCATTATTATTAGTCTTGTTAAAATCAAATCGCCATAATTGACCCGCTATATCAATTGCATAGATATAATCAGTAAACCCGTCAGAGTTAATATCAATAGGTGCAACTGAGGCTGGGAAACTATACTTCATGTCTTGGTATTTGTTATTTGCTCCCCCATCATTTGCATTATTAGCAGAAGCCCACCAGAGTAGCTCACCAGTTTCAGCGTCTACCATATAAATAGCGCGACCAATATTATCCTCAGGTATAATATTTTGGTTATTTATTCTAGCATCAATATTTGGTAGTGGGTCTTGTCCATAACTATTTGGATTTCCGTTTGCTACCTTGCCGTTATATCCACCAGTAAAGAACAGTACGGTATGAATCTCATTACCTATTTTAACCCTTCCTAACATAGGCTTGGACCAGGTATGAGCTAATTCACGATATTCGTTTTCAGAAGGTGATGTGATGCCCCCTTTTATTTGCCACTTTAAGGAAGGTTCTCTAAAGTTAGTTACATCTAAAGCATAAATATTATGGCCACCTCTACGCATGGTTAAATATAAATAAACATGGTCTCCATCTACACTTTCTATTTGATTGTCTTTATCATTATCATATATCCATAAAGATATTGGGCCATCTAATCCATACAGCTTTTCTCCAACCTTTTTCAAGTTTCCCTCTAAAGCATGATTAGTTTTGTTTGCATAGTATTGCTTTATATTTTTTAGCAAATTTTTTGGAAAAAATGTATAACGTTCAACTCCTGTATCTGCATTAATTGCATGAAGCCCTCCCATATTTGTGGTGAAAAAAATGGTTGATTCAGTAGTCTCGTTTTCCTCATTTGTGCTATAAACAACACTAACTGGTTTGGTATGTAGTGGATCTGTAATTCCTTCTTTACTCCTAACAAAGTTGATTTCACTTTCTGTTAAGCCAATATGTGTTGCATTATTTATTTCATCTAAATTATCAATTTTTAACGGCTTTAATAAATTTTCACCAATCTGAGCATATATTGATCTATTAGCCGAGTTTGGTAGTTTCTCTCGAATACCACCTTCGGAAACTTTCTTTACATTTTGATTCGCACCAGCCCAAAAATCTCTTGCATTTTCAGTCATTTCTCCTTCATCATTTAATACCTTAACGCCACCAATTCCAATTAACTCATTATCAGCATTAACTTTAAATTTTTTTAAATTTCCTGGCCACCTAACGCCTCCTTTGGGTTCAAACATAGTTAAGTAAGTGTATTCTCCTACGCCAAACTGCTGGAATGAACTTACAGGAGCTACTGGTGCTGTAACTGAATTTATTCCTTCAGTTACAGTATTAGTAAATGTTTCTTCCAATGCAGTAACTAACTCATCATAATTATTTGATGTAATACTACTTCCAGTTCCGCCATGCTTGGAGACATTATCCATCAATTCTTTATGCTCCGCTGGTAAGTCAAAGCCACTAATTACAGAGATTCTTGCTACCTGATTACCAATTAAGTTTGGGTTTAAGTCATGGTTGGCCATATACCAAGCAAGTTCATCAATACAACCGCCCTCTGCATTACCATGATCTACTCTATTCTGGTCAAAGCCTGTTCCACAATCTTCAGACAAACCTTCAGGCAGTTCATCTTTCTTCGGACTTCTAGCTATTAACTCACGTACAAACTCGTTAGCATCAGAGTCGTCAGTTGGTTCACCATCTGTAAAAACAGTAACATTATTATATAGCTGACACTCATGTGTTATAGGGCTTTTATATTTACCATTGTTTAGATCATTAGGGTCTGTTGGGGTTGGTAGACCTTCTTGACCAAAATAAGGATCTTGTCCTGTTAAATACAAATAAGCTTCATATAAAGATTCAGTTAGAGGAGTATTGCCATTTGCTTCTAGATGATCAATAGACTTCTTAAAATTCTGTTTATTACTTTCCGAATCTTCAGCTATTTTGGTTAAACCTTTTAATAAATATGCACCAAGGTGTGAGCCACCTTTTATAATTTTGTGTCTATTGAGATTATATTTTTTTTCTCTATCAGTTCTAGGATCATATATATAGTCTAAAGCATAAGCTTTGCAATAAGCATTAGCAGATATTTCCTTATCTGTATGCAAACTTGTTTGTTGTATATCTTTAATGCAGTCGTCTAGTTTGTCTACAGTTATTGTCTTATAACGATGACTTACTACATCATAAATGTCATACGTATAAATTTCACTTTGTTTTTCATCATTTTTCTTTTTTGCACGATTAAATCGCATCATTGATAAGTTTACATTATTAACTCTATTGATAACCTCTTTTGATGCTCGTTTTGTTATTGATATTCTTGTCTCACCATTTTCTGTTGGATTACCCATGCTAGTTGAAGTATCCATAATTAGAATAGTATTAGGTAAAACTTGTCCTTCGGAAAATTCAGGTATATAAAAAACTTCAGTATCGTCCGCTTTGATACTGGTTGATAACGAAAAAATACAAGAAAATATTACGCTACTTAAAGAAGTTTTTTTAAACATAAATTTACAACTCTTACTAACCATTTAACTTACCTTTTGGTTTAGGTGCTGCGTAATTAAGACCAGCAGCCTGTTGTTCTTTACCACCAGTACTTTGCCAGCTTGACTCATTATCAAGCTGATAACATTGTCCAACAAATTCAAGCAAGCTAAAGCCAGGTGGAGATGTGCACCTATGCTTATATTCAAGGTTAACGGAGTTTTTATATAATGTACCATCTTCCAATGGTATTAACTTTTGTTGAGAGGTTTCATTTAACTTTGATTTAATAATTAATTGGTTAAGTTTGTGTGGTTTTTTTTCATCTCTTTCACTTCTCATGCATTTATCAATACAGTTTTCGAGAGTGGCGTCATTTTTTTCCAAATATCTAAACTGAGCTCTCAGTTCGCTTAAAGCAGCTTGTTTTAGCTCTAAATTTCTTTGTTCATTGTGTGAAATTTTTTGCTCTACATATGATTTTTTAAATAAAGTAATACCTGCTATTGAAACTACAAGTAGTATCATAAGACAAACAATCAGCGTGACGCCACGCTGATTGGAAAAACCTCTAATGTTTATACGCATACCTTACCACTCAATAGAATTTTGAAGAGCAATTTCAGTTTGAAATGTTCTGTGAATATTTTTATTGGTTTTGTGGATTTTTAGTTCTATATCTAAAACCTTATATTGAATATCCTGCTGATTTTCTTCACCACCTGCTCCTTCCATAGTTAATGCTACTTTAACAGCAGTAATTTCTTTAATATTATTTTTATTAAGATAATTTGCATTTATATATTTTGATTTTTTTGTGTTTGTGTTCATTCCTTCTTCTTTTTTATACAGAATCTGTAAACTAGTAACATTTTCTGCTAATGTATATTCGATATTAGAAGTCCATTTGGCTGCATCTTCTAGATAAGTGTTACATACTAGCTTTTTTTCTTTAATGTAATATTGATTTATAATTGCATTATGCTCTCCTAAATCAGTAGCTGCAATTTCATTTCCGCCGCAATCTAAATTATTAATTGGGTCGTATTTAATAGCAATTAAATCATTGTTTTCAGTTAGTGTGCTTCCAGTACCATCAGTTGTGCACACAGACGATTTACTAACTACTTTATTGTAATTACAGTCTTTTGGTTTTACGAAAGGTGATGCTGGTCCTGATTTTGCTGGGTTCATATAACCAGCCATTCGTAAGTCGTTTGAAATCTGATTTAGTGCAAATCTTGCGTTATCCTGTATTCTGGAAATATTTTCATGTAAAGACACGGAAACACGATTTGTGGATAGTATTTCAACTACACCCATCACTACAATGATGCCGAGTAGCATGGCAATCATCAATTCTATTAGAAAGTAACCTTGATTTTTATTCATAGTTATATATTAAAGATATGATAAACTTCGTCTTTATAATTTGTATTTGAATTGCTATTTGTAGAACCTTCTTGTTTTCTAGCAAGCCATTCTAGTTTTATTGCTGCAGGTTTGTTCAAATTACACTGTTCAGTAGGAGGATCTTTTGGTTGGCAGCTAATAGTTAGATTATAGTCAATAAGACGGTCTTTAATTCCATTAACGTCATTACTACCATTACCGCAAATAAATGATTTTAAATCATACTTAGCTTGTTCTTCGGTTGAGCATTCATTTGTTATGCAATCTTTTATACTGTTATTATTACAGTTCACTAAATTTGGATTACTCGAAGAGCCACTATTATCTGCTATAACTTCATATTTATAAAATCCATCCTCAAATCCTTTAATATTACTTCGCATATTTTCAACAAGCTCATTTATTCGCCATGTTGCAAAGGTTTTAAGCTCACTATCTTGGGTATATTGCAATGCATTAAGTTGTAGACTTATAAAGCCTAATATCCCAATTCCAAATACAAGCAGAGATACCAGCACTTCAATGAGAGATATCCCTTTTTGATGGTTAATATTATTTTTTTTCATAAGATTTCATCACTTTTTCTAAGTGCTTAAATTTATTGATCCACTTTTATTGATGGTAACTTTATGCTTTGTATTGTTTTCTTTATCTTTTATTTCAATTTCTAGTTTGCTTATATTTGATCCATCATCTTTAATTTCTTTTGCGAATCCTTGTCCATTAAATATAATTATCTTTTCTCTACCCGCTATTTTAGCTTTTTTTGACGGTAAAATACTTTCTTCATTAATCACATAGCAGTTGCTTACTTTCTTATTATCTTTCTCACATGAGCTTTTGCAGATACTTGGGTCAGCAGACTCGCATACCCTCATTAACCAACTGTTAGGAGGTGATGTTTTTTTGTACAAAACGACTGATATTAGTTTATTTCTCTTTATCGCTTCACTTTTTGCAAAAATTAGCTGAGTATAGAGTTCGTCCTTAAACTGTTCTAACTTTCCTCTTTCAATAAATCGCTCGAATCCTGGTGCTGAAATAAAAGCCAGAATGGCTATTATCACTAGCACTATCATGAGCTCTATTAAGGTAAAACCTTGTGTTTTTTTGATCACGTTTTAATCGACCCCCTTCCCCAACTTTCTTGTTCTCAGACTATGTAGGGTGTTGGGATATGGAGTGATAGGGTCGTAGAGTGGCGGAAGAATACCCTGTTACTTCATATTTATTTAACAGCACCTTTTTACAACAGCCTTTAGTAAAAGAAAGTTACACACGAGTTATGTACACTTTGCGCTGTATGCCAAATAGTCAACGCGTTTATAAAAACTGACTGCATTATAACTTTCTTTTATTTGTCACTTTGTGCCACTGGTCTCGAAATATTTCCACTCGTCGTATTAATACTTGACGAATAGTGGTTTGTTGGCTGGTTTTTGATCGTTATTGGATGTGAGTACTAGCAAGGTGCAGAAGTTGGGTGATCAGGAAACAGTAGGTGTTTGTTTTATCGCTACCTTATATAGCTTTGTAGTTTAGTTATTTCATTTCTTAATAGCTGCTTAAACATTGAGCTTTAGGGCTGATAGAGAGCAGAAAACCACTACAATTAACGTTATAGCCTTTGAAAGGTTCTATAGCTGTTGTAGTGGTTTAGGTTGTAACTAATGACAGATCGGCTGGTTTTAGTTGTATTAGCCAATTACGCTGTTCTTGCAAGCATGCTTGCGGTTGTTCTGGCCTGGTTGCTGATTAAACAACACCGGATTTCCATTATCAAAAAGAAGCTTTTTGATAACCGCAAAGTGGTTAGCTCATTACAAGCGATTTTGGATGAAATGGAACAAGAGCTTCAAGAGAGTGGTGAGACGGTTCCTCAAGAGTGGTTGATTGACCCTATTAATAAGCGGCAGATTAATTCACTTAGAAAACAAGTGTTAACCATTGAAACAGCCGCGCTAAAACATAAAGAGCCTGAAGATAGAGATAAGGAGTCGTCTAAAGGATACAACAGCTTATTTCAGAAGCTCCAAACAGGTTTTCAAAAAGCATTAAGCATAAAGGCACCTACTTATGAAGCTTACCTAAAAGAACAACTGGAAATGCTTATTGAGTATGAAAAGCAGTTCGATAAGGTTCAGTTAGAATGTTTTCAAGCAGAAAAATTGTCTCTTACTGATGTAATTTGTTTGCGTAAATCTTTGATTCACTATGAGTTAGAAACAATACGAGGCAGATTAGAAAAAGCCGAATATCAAGAACGGTTGAATCAAAAAATAATCCATTACTTCAAGTCAATAGCACCAGAGCCAAAAATAATAGAGGCTCCTGCAGTTGCTAGTGATAAGTCTGCTAAAACTGAGTCAGTAGAACAGGAGGAGGGGCTTGAAAATGCCTATGCAGAATTAGCAATCCAACAGTCCAATCAAAAGATCAATAGCTATCAGGGTCAAATCTCTAATTTAGAGCATATTATTGCATTGAATGAGGCTATGATTGGAAAACTGAAAAAGGATAAACGAGGGGAGGGTGAAGATGATGTGTATCAAAAGGAATTAGAAGAGTTGCTTGAACAGTCTCAAAAGCTGATAAAGCAGCTAAGGCACGAAATTTTGGACTATAAAGATGAAATTGAAAAGCTTGAAGAAAAAAACAAAAAATTAGAAAAAGGCATGCCTGTTGAAGAGGTAGAAGAAGACCAAGCCGCTAACGATGCGCTTGCGCAGCTTTTTGAGCGTTACTCCATGGATATGAGCAGAAAAGAACAAGAAATCCAACAGTTAAAGAATGAAAAAAATATCCTAGTGCAGAAATTAAAACAAGCAGCAGTGGCTGGGTCGTCCGATGGTGGGCAATATAAAGAAGCTTATGAAGAGGCCATTCAAAAAATTAAACGAATGACCCAGGAGTATCACTTATTGAATAAGATGTATCTTGATCTTAAAAATAAATAACTACTTGACCACCTTTTCCGCCACTAACAAATCATAAATCGCCTTGGCTGCTTCAGCAGGTGATTTATTTTCAATAACACTGCCGCCTTCATTTTTACTACTGGCGGTGGCTGCTTTAAAGCGATCAGCAGCGGTTTTGGCTTTCATAACCTTTAACCGTTTGGGGCGTTTTTTAGCCGGTTGTGCATGCCAACAGGCGCGGACTTTATCAATGTTAATGGTTGCATCTTGATCATTTATGGCTCCCCTTTTAGCTTTACCAAAAGCACTTTGGCGAGGGGCAGCTGCAGCAGAATCGACACTGGCGACAAAAGGCATTTGTACTTTAATTAAGCGGCGTTGCCCTCTAGGCAGTGCTTGTAGTATTTCTGCTGTACGGCCATTGATGCTTTTTATAGCTGCAATATTGGGCACCATCGGCAATTTAAGCTGTTCGGCAATTAGATAGGGTGTCATGCCGGATGATTCACCTTGCTCAGCTTTAATGCCTGTGAAAATAATATCAGCATGATTTTCAGTTAAGTATTCAATCAGTGCAGGGATGGCATCCGCTTCATGAGGATGATCCAAAACAGTGAGTTGATCCATTCCCATACCCAAATATTGCCGTAATACAGACTCTCTAGGATTGCCAGCATGAAGTACTTCTAATTGTTCTGGCGCTAAATTCAATGCTAATTCTAGGGCTTTAGCATCCTGGTCAGCTCTTCGCCCACGCTGTGATTTTGGGTGCAAACCAATGGAAACCAAAGTCGTAATTTTTGCAATACCGCTATCATTTGCATTATTAGATATATTCACTTTTTAGCTCCAACTAAATAAAAGCCTTTCACGAAGGGTATTAAGCGGCATTGGCAGCTGCCTCTTGCTTACTTTCGTTGACTAGCTTTATTAATTCTTCCAATACTGCGGAGCTGTCGGCAATCACACTTAAGTCGGCACGTTTAATCATATCGCAGTCTTTATCCAGGTTAATGGCAATCACTTTTTCGCATTGACCAATACCCTGCAAGTGTTGGATGGCCCCTGAAATACCCACGGCAATATAGACTCGTGCGCTCACCCAGGTTCCAGTTGCACCTACCTGGCGGAACCTTGGCATATCACCATTATCCACAGCTACCCGGCTTGCGCCTTCTGTTGCGCCCAAGGTGGCAGAGGCTTGATGGAATAACTCCCAATTAGTTACCCCATTACCGCCAGAAAGGATAAATTCAGCTTCACCTAATGGAATTTCACTGGGGTCTACCGCTTGCTGTCCCAGGTCTTCCATTTGCGGGATCACTGCAGGAAGATCAGGTAATTCGAGACGAGTTGCTTGGTGTTCAGTTTCCATCACGGGGTAGGCGACTTCTTCAGCAAGTAGCATAATTCTTGGAATTGACCGCTCGACATCTTGAGTGCCACCACTTGCACGACAAGTGATTTTATCCTGCTCAAACTTCCAAACTTGAGTAGCAGGGCGCTCATTTAACCGGGCAGCTAAACGTCGACCTAAGTCGCCCCCACCATGAATACTATCAGGCAATAACCAATGTTTAGGTTGATAACTGACTTCAACAGCCGTTAATGCTGTTAGTTTTAATTCAGGGTTAAACAGTTGGAATTTTTCATCAGTAAAATGTAGTAAGCGATCAACACCTGCAAACTTTAAACTGTCGTCTTTTAGCTCACCAAAGGCAATAGCAAGTACTGCACCTTTTTCATTAGATGCTGTTTCATCAGATTCAGTAGCCAATAAATGGGCCTGGCCGAGTATATCTTTATCATGACTGGTTAAGCGGCCACCGACTAAATCTAACACAACGGCAATATAGAATGCAGGGTCTTCAATGGTAAATGGTTTACGAACTTCTTGTTGTTCTACGCCTTTAGTGTGACTGCGGCTGGCAAATTGAGCTGCTGACACACCAGTGGCACTGCGATCAATTCGTTTTATCCCATTAGGGCCAATAAAGCCAACCTGATGAGGATTTTTCCGAATTAATCCGGTAGGGCCTCGCACTGGTCCAGAAGCAAAATTAGCATGCATTGGGTGCAGGCGATTTCGAATAATGCGTTCAATACGCGGGTCTCGTCGTATTATATTACTCATAAGTTACCCCTATACCACTAATGAATTGTTTCCACGGCTTCTGCCAGCATTTCAGCGATATCCCGCACTTCTGGGCGAGGTTCTACTACTCCTTCCAGCATTAATGCACATTGCGGGCAAGCCACGGCAACCACTTCGGCATTGGTGGCTTTAACATCTTCCATCCGCATATCAGGAATCCGTTGTTTACCGGGGATATCCGTAATGGGTGCAGCACCGCCGCCGCCACAACAGCGGGAACGAAAACCTGAACGCTCCATTTCAGTTACTTCCAGACCAAGTGCTTTTAATAATTCCCGTGGTGCTTCATATTCGCCGTTATAGCGACCTAAATAACAGGGGTCGTGATAGGTGACTGTGCCTAAATTGAGTTCGCCAAGTTTTAGGGTACCTTGCTTGGCTTGCTCTGCTAAAAATGTGGTGTGATGGTAAACCTCAAAAGCAGCGCCAAAATCTTTATATTCATTCTTCAAGCAGTGATAAGAGTGTGGATCAGCCGTTACTATCTGCTTAAACTGATATTTTTTTAGCGTAGCAATATTATGTTTGGCTAAGGATTGAAACGTGGCTTCATCACCCAGCCGCCTGGCAACATCCCCACTGTCTCGCTCTTCGTTACCTAAAATAGCGAAGTCCACTTTTGCAGCGCGCAGTAATTTAACCACTGCACGTAAGGTGCGTTGGGTACGCATATCATAGGCGCCATCACCAATCCAGAATAAGACATCAGCTTCCTGCACATCGGTCATTAATGGCAAGTTAAGGTCTGTAGCCCAGTTAACCCGGTGGCTTGGGTCAAAACCATTAGGGTTATCGGTAGCAATCAGGTTTTCGATGACTTCCACCCCTTTTTCTGGGGTTTGGCCTTGCTCTAAAGTTAAGAAGCGGCGCATATCCACAATGGCGTCTACATGCTCAATCATCATTGGACATTCTTCTACACAAGCACGACAGGTGGTGCAGGACCAAAGCGTATCTGCTTCTACTAAACCATTAACAATAGGCTGTAAAGGCGCTCCTTGATGTTGACCCACTTCAATACCGGGATAAGGACTACCCGCATATTTAGCATCAGTGCCACCCGCTAAACCAACCACCATATCCTGAATCAATTTTTTGGGGTTAAGCGGTTGCCCAGCAGCAAAAGCAGGACACATGGCTTCACAACGGCCACATTGCACACAGGCATCAAAGCCCAACAGTTGATTCCATTTAAAATCTGCCGGTTGCTCGACACCTAGTTTATTTTCTTCAAGCTGAATTGGCTTTAAAGCTGTGGAGCGACCTCCACCAAATCGCTCAGCGCGACGATGAAACGCCAAGTGTAAAGCCCCTGCAAAAGCATGCTTCATAGGGCCACCCCAGGTCATGCCAAAAAACATTTCAGCTACCCCATACACAACACCCGCTAATAAAATAGTGGCTAACAGCCAGCCACCAAAATTTTCTGGCAAAATACCTGCAGCGGGCAGTGAAATTAAAATAAAGGTGATAGCAAACGTGAATAGGCTTTTGGGTAAACGCATCCAAGGCCCTTTCGAAAGCCTGGCAGGAGGATTCTTGCGGCGTTTATAAACAAAAAAAGCGCCGATCAACATAGCTGTTAAAGCCGCTAATAATCCCCACACTAAAATGCGATTATTAAAGCCAAACACATAAACCAGAATAATTAGTACACTCGCTGCCACAAACCCACCTGCAGTTGCAACGTGAGTATTAGCGATGTATTTATCCCGCGCCACCACATGGTGTAAATCCACCATATAGCGCTTAGGAATCTGCATTAAGCCATGCAGTATATTGATTTTATCAGGCTGCCCCTGGCGCCATAAATTAATGCGCTTAAACGCACCAATCACAGCAAGTAAAATGGCTGCACAGAGTAATACAGGTAGTATCCAATCAAGTAACATTTACTTATATCCCCCGATGTGGATATATTTTTCGAAGTTATTCACTTCAATTATATATTTTTAATTATTTACAACTAAGTAGAAACGAGAAATTTGGCTTCAAATCGAGGCGGGAAAAATACCTGACGCACAGTTTACTATAGTAAATGAGCATCGTAAGATTTTTCCCACTCTTTTATCTTTACTATGGAGCTGAAGTCAAATAGCCGTTTCCTTGTTTACAATTTAGAAGTCTTTGCATAGCCGCAATGCGTCGTATATTGCGGCATGCGTATTCCGCTGTGATACACAATCACCAATTCGATACAGTAAATAACCATTGTCTGTTTCTGCTAAAGCAGGTTGTGGCTTGGCATCATATAAAGCTTCGATATCAATTTGGCCTTTGTTGCGTGAATCCGCTTTTAATTCGTAATACAGTTTTTCATCTGGGCGGATACCATTTTCTACAACGACTTGATCAACAACCCGTTCTTCTTTTTGGCCGGTATATTCGTTTTCTAACACAGCAATTTTTTTATCGCCTTCTTGATAAACCTTTTCCAGAATAAAGTCAGACGTAAATACGACTTCTTTTTCGTACAAACTGCGATAATAAGTAGGGAAGGTTGTGCCACCGACAGCTGCACCTGGCTTGATATCATCTGTGACAATTTCAACTAATGAACCTTTTGATGCTAAATAGTCAGCAACTGACATACCGCTAAACTCGCAAATAGTGTCGTACACCAAAACATTTTTACCTGGTTCAATAGTGCTGTTCAGAATATCCCAGCTGCTGACAACTAAACCTTCTTCTGCACCCCATTCAGGTACTTGCTCTAGGAAAGGCGTACCACCCACTGCTAGGATAATTATGTCTGGTTTTATATCTAAAATGGCATCAGTATTGGCTTCTGTGTTGAGTCGCACATCTACACCTAAGCGCTCTAATTCCAAAACAAACCAGCGGGTAATACCGGCGATTTGATCCCGCTGTGGTGCTTTGGCAGCAGTGGTAATTTGCCCGCCCAATTCGTCAGCTTTTTCAAATAGGGTTACTTGATGACCGCGTTCGGCTGCAACGCGAGCAGCTTCCATACCAGCAGGACCACCACCTACCACAACGACTTTGCGAATAGCCCCTTCGGTTTTTTCAATAATATGGGGCATGGTGCTTTCGCGTGATGTAGCTGCGTTTTGAATACACAACACATCCAGCCCTTGATATTGGCGGTCGATACAGTAATTGGCTCCGACACACTGACGAATCTGATCTACCTGATTCATTTTTATTTTGGTAATCAAATGTGGGTCAGCAATATGGGCGCGAGTCATTCCCACAAAGTCGACATAACCTTCTTCTAAAATCCGCTGTGCCTGATTGGGGTCTTTAATGTTTTGCGCATGAATAACAGGTACCTCTACCACTTCTTTAATACCGGCAGCTAAATGTAGGAATGGCTCAGGTGGGTAGCTCATATTAGGAATAACATTGGCTAAGGTATTATGAGTATCACAACCAGAACCAATCACACCAAAGAAGTCAATCATGCCGGTGTCATTGTAATATTTGGCGATTTGCTTCATATCGTCGTGGTTTAAACCATCTGGATGGAACTCATCACCACAAATACGCAATCCAACGACAAAATCAGGACCCACTTCTTCACGAATGGCTTTGGTAACTTCTAAACCAAAACGCATTCGGTTTTCGAAGCTCCCACCCCATTCATCAGTTCGTTTGTTAACCCGTGGGCTCCAAAATTGGTCGATTAAGTGTTGGTGTACCGCTGAAATTTCTACTCCATCTAAACCACCTTCTTTAGCGCGACGAGCAGCCTGAGCATAGTCTTTAATAATGCGCTCAATTTCTTCTGATTCAATAGTTTTACAAGTGGCACGATGTACTGGCTCACGAATGCCACTGGGACTAACAAGGGTTGACCAGTGACCACCATCCCAGCGAGAGCGACGTCCCATATGGGTAATTTGAATCATAATCTTGCCGCCGTGTTTATGTACTGCATCGGCAAGGTTTTGAAAATGAGGAATAATCCGGTCAGTCGATAAATTAACGGATTTCCACCAATCTTGTGGGCTATCGATGGAAACAACACTGGAGCCACCACAAATACAAAGCCCTACACCACCTTTCGCTTTCTCTTCGTAATACTTCACATAGCGTTCAGTTGTCATCCCTCCATCAGTGGCATAAACCTCTGCATGGGCAGTACTGACAACACGATTACGAATCGTTGTCTTATTGATGGTCAATGGCTGAAATATTGCGTCGTACTGAGCCATCGTTATCCCTCATTCATTAGTCACTGGCTAACACAAGGGGATATTTAAAATATTATGTTTAAATATCCCTCGACTATTGTTTGTTTTCACCCTTGTTTTTATTTATCAAATAAATTTGTGGGTGTTTTTATTAGTGGCTGGGAGTAAATAGCCCAGCGCATTGAAAAGTATTTATATTAATGACGGGTTGTGTCACCTTCATTTATAGCTTTTACTTCAAATACGCCATGATTACAGCCTTCTTCCGCTTCACTTTGTAATTGTTCTGCATGTGTAGTAAGAGAATAACCTAAGCGTTCTACAATTTGATCCATGGCTCCAGCAAACCAGCCGGTAAACATATACTCTAATTTACGGTTTACTTTTCCATAGTGATAAACAAAAGCAGAATGATCTAAGCGAACTTTGGCATAGCCTTTTTCTAAATCAATATCTTCAATTGAAAAAATACCCCAACCACGCTGAGAAAGCCTAAGCATGTAATGTTCAAAAACTTCTACACCAAAAATGTCGTGTTCTTTAGCCTCTTGCTGACACCAATAATAGGCAGATTTATAACCGGCTTGATAAAGAATCTCGGCGTACTTATCGGCACCTAACGCATCTTCAATAACCGTGTGGTTATTCATAAAAAAATGGCGTGGTACATATAGCATGGGGAGTGCATCAGTGGTCCAAACCCCAGTTTCTTCGTCAACATTAATTGGTACTTCAGGTGCTTTATGACCCATTATTATTCTCCCCATACCTCTTTTAAAGTGCGTAACCAGTTTTCACCCATTACTTTACGAATTTTGTGCTCAGACCAACCTCTTCTCGTCATGGCATCAGTCAGGTTGGGGAATTCACCAATAGTGCGGAAACCAGCAGGATTAACAATTTTGCCGAAATTAGTTAGCGAGCGGGCATAGCCTTTATCATGAGTCAGCCAGTCAAAGAAGGCTTTATCATGACCTTGGGTAAAGTCGGTGCCAATGCCTACACAGTCTTCACCAACAATATTGATGATGTAGTCAATTGCTTCAATGTAATCATCAACAGTGGCATCTACCCCTTGTTTTAAGAATGGGGTAAACATAGTTACACCAATAAAACCACCACGATCAGCAATAAACTTTAAGTCTTCATCGGATTTATTGCGGGGGTGTTCTTTAAGGCCGGCGGGTAAGCAGTGGGAATAACAAACGGGCTTGGTTGATGCCTCAATAACATCCATAGAGGTTTTGGCGCCTACATGAGAAAGGTCGCACATGATACCTACCCGGTTCATTTCTGCGACTACTTCACGGCCAAAGTCAGATAAGCCACGGTCGCTTTCATAACAGCCGGTACCAATCAGGTTTTGAGTGTTGTAAGCCATTTGCACGATGCCAACACCCAGTTCTTTAAACACTTGAATGTAGCCAAGCTTGTCTTCAAAGGCGTGTGCGTTTTGAAAGCCTAAGATAATGCCGGTTTTGTTAAGTTCTTTCGCTCGTAAGATGTCTTTCGTGGTCCTTACTTGCATGATTAGATCGCTATGATCTTCGAAAAACTGATGAAACTCAGAAATATTGTTAACTGTGTTTTGAAATCCTTCCCAAACGGATACAGTACAGTTAGCTGCGGTTAGGCCTCCTCGGCGCATATCCTCGAACAGCTCACGGCCCCACTTGGCAATAATTAAACCGTCTATCACAATCGAGGTATCATGCAGCTCGCTGGATGTCATATTTTTTACCCTCAAACTAGTAATGGCTTATTTTTGTTAACATTTTCATATCCAGTACGCACGATGGATATAGATTCCTTGAACTTCTGGCCAGTCTAGCACCAGGATTAAACGAAACTTTCCATTGAAAGCGACAGAGCTATGTGCAAAACCGTCACTAACTCAGCAGGCTACAGCTGCCCAGTTCCAAGGCTTTTAGGCTTTGTGGTTACTTCGGGGTGTTTGAAAAAATGATGAAGAGATGAGGGATATTTGATATTGATAGGCTGGTTTACAATAGACGATTCTTACCTGTTTAAATGTGAATAGATTAAATATTAAAGTACCAATAAATAAAGATACCCTTGAAGTATTATTTTAAATACACAAAGAATAATGCTTGAATGATTTAAGCAGTATTTAACTGAAAAATAAGTCGCGATTAGTTTTATACTAGAAAGCGGGTGTCAGGGACAGCGAGGGTTATTCCCATAATGGTATTTTATTAACCCTTCTCCACCCGCTTATGTCGTATATTAAATGATATTCTGTATAAATAAAACCTTAAATATAAAAGAAGTTTTGCAATATAACTGATAGTAAAAACCTTTCTTGTCTAATCAAAACTTCTAATTGGTCAGTAAGTACAAAAACTGAAGAGGGTTCCCGTAAGTGTTTACTTATAATTAAGCTATTTGCTATAAGCTTTATCTAATACAATAGCTGTTTTTGCGCTTGTCATCATTTTTTTTATAGCGCGGTTTGCAAATGCCGCTGACATGTCAAGTAGGTTGTGATATACCACTGGATCAGGGTTTCTGAGATAAACAAGGTCATCAGGTGTTGTATTTAGTACTTGCTGGTCTACTTTCCAAGGGGTCATATCTTAGGTCCATTGTTTTTGTTGGTATTACTATATTCAATTATGTTGTTGTAATACCAGTTTTATACCCACTAAGGGTATAGACTAAGCAGCCATCTTTTCTATAGATGCTACCACCTTTCTAGCTAGACAACCAAAAGCGATACTACTTTTAAACATTGCAGCTAATGAGTTATAGCCAGTAGTAGTAACAGAGTATTTGTTAGCAATGTTCATACTTCGCTTGTACTAGATACTAACCAGCAATTGGTTATAAATTGAATTAGGGTTTTTACGGATATGCTTAAAGTAAGAGTTATATTAGGTGGTTTGTTATTTTATATTCTGTTTTTTTGTGGTGGTTGGTAAAGGGTTAAAAGTAAATTCAATGGCGGGAGTGGGTGTTAACTCGCTTTAGTTGGTAGTTATACTTATGTGTAGTCAGTGAAAACATATAATACGACTTAAGTATAATATATGTGATTGAGTTCTGGAAAATATTTTTTGAAATTGTTGGGTTAATAAAAATCTCTCTAACTTGTTGATAAGTAATTTGGGTTGTTTTTTATACTTACTGATAGCATGCAATTTTACCAAAATCACACAGCTTGTAAGGATATTGATGTGTATATACATTTGGTTTATGTTTTGGTACAAAGGTACTTTGATGGGTGAGGTACTTTGATAGGTGAGGTACTTTGATAGGTAAAATGCTTCGATAGCTGAAGTACTTCAATAGATGTTGTAATGGAAATTTTTAAAGTGAAGTATTAATAATAAAGTTGTAATCCCCTTGATTTATTTGCATTCTTAGTAATATTTAAAAAGTTAACTTGAATTTATGAGTGCCCTCAAGTCAATCAGGCTAAAATAATAATAAGATGTAACTGAGAATGGGGTAATTAATGATTGTTAAAATAAAGTCGATCATTTTTATGATAGGGATGTTAAGTTTTGGTGTCTATGGGGGCGAAGTCCCTATAAATTCTGTAGAAAAAATTATTGATTCATTGCAGGAATGGGGGAAAGACCCTGACATAGTGGAGTTTGTGAAAGAGCATAATAAAAAAGATCTTACCCTAGTGATGATTAAAGAGAGAGATAAAAAATGGAAGCATGCTAAGAGTCTAAGCCGGTTTATGACGGATTTGATGCAAAACAAGGCTGCTAAACGTTTATTAGAACTTGAAAAATCTAAACCATATTATGCTGAACTTTTTTTAATGGGAAGTAAGGGTGAAAATATTGCAATGACAAATAAGACAACTGATTATTGGCAGGGTGATGAAGATAAATTCCAGCATAGCTATAATCAGGGCAAGGGAGATATTTATATAGGTAATGTAGAGTTTGATGAAAGTGCCCAAGCTTATTTAATTCAAGTGTCAGTTCCAGTTATGGATCAGGAAAAGGCAATTGGAGCGATAACAGTTGGTTTAAGTGTGGATAAAATACAATGAAAAAGTTCTCTTACTCTGTTTAAAAAAAGTAAGAGAACCAATTTAGATTTACATTATAGCCCTTAGCTAGCCATGGCTACGGGTTGCACTTTTACTTGTAATCCCAATCGTTCATCCCTAGGTGGAATACCAAAGCAGTCACGATAGCGCTTACTAAAGTGTGGGGTAGAAATAAAACCACAAGCAGCGGCAATTTCTATGATTGATAAGTTAGTTTGCTGTAGTAACTGCCTGGCTCTTTGTAATCTTAATTTTAGATAGTATCTAGATGGCGAGCAGTCTAGGTATTTTAAAAATAAACGTTCTAGTTGGCGCCTTGATAATCCCACATAGCTAGCTAGGTCATCCAGGCTAATGGTTTCTTCTAAGTTAGCTTCCATTAAAGCAACAATTTCGACCAGCTTAGGTTGACTGATTCCTAGCGTATGGCGTAACGGAATACGTTGTTGTTCAACCTCGTTACGCACTCGGTCGTGGACGAACATTTCTGATATGGATGCACTCAGCTCCCGACCATGAACATTGGCAATGACATTTAACATCATATCCAGTGGCGCGGTACCCCCACTACAGGTCAGCCGGTCTCTGTCAATACTGTATATATGGTTAGTCACCATGATATGAGGAAATTCTTCTTTAAAGCTGGCCATGTTTTCCCAATGAATAGTACAACGATGGCCATCTAATAAGCCTGCTTTAGCCAATATATAGCTGCCTGTACAAACAGCAGCCAATGGTGTTTTAAGGCGTGCTTGTCGTTGTAACCATTGTAATAAGCGGCGGTTGTTACATTGTTGCTTTATTTCTAGGCCACCGCATACCACAATTAAGTCAAACTTTTCAGTTGTTTCGATGCTATCGTCAGGTGTTATAGTCATTCCATCACTGGCTGAAACAGGTTCTCCTGTAACTGAAAGTGTTTTCCAGTGGTAAAGAGTACGGTTCGACAGCTGATTTGCCATCCGTAATGGCTCTACAGCGGAAGCATGAGACATTAAGGTAAAATTGTTTAGAACTAAAAAACCAATGGTACATGTATTAGTTATGGACATGATTATTACTCCACAACAAGGCTATTTTTTATGTAGGTTACTCATACCAGCCATAAAACAGCTGGCCACTATTGTTATTTTTTGGCAGCGATTTACAGCCAAATTTTTCCTATAAATAAAGTTCTTATTATATTCTCTACAGTTTTCTGGAAAATAAACTCTTATATACTGTAGTTCCCACTCTATCCTTTATTCAGGAATGGGTAACGTTATTCCTAAGTTAGCTATACGTCAATATCTGGATAAATTAACTACAAAAAATAAACTTTTCTTACAAACACTTACTTTGTAAATTTTTGATTACTAATTGCTATAGGCTAACTAAATATATTTAAATGAAAATAGCCTATGGCTTAACGATGGCAGCCTAAAGCAGGGAAAAGGCTTTAGGCCTGGTAGTAAGTGTTTATTAATAGCTTCGTTGTTACAGTAACCCTAAAGCTTTACCATGATAGCGCAAGTGGTCTTCAATAAAGCTGGTTATAAAAAAATAACTATGATCATAACCAGGTTGCATGCGTAAAGTGAGAGCAAAATCATTATCTTTACATGCTTTAGTTAGCGCTTCAGGTTTTAACTGTTCAGAGAGAAACTTATCAGCACTGCCTTGATCTACCAAAATAGGAATTGGGCTGCTGGATTTTGCAACTAGATCACACGCATCAAATTGAGCCCAGTTATCTTTATTATTACCCAAATAATGGCTGAAAGCTTTTTGTCCCCAAGGGCAGTCACTTGGATGGCTTATTGGAGCAAATGCTGAGACAGATGAATAGGCTTTAGGGTTTTTCAGAGCACAAATTAAAGCACCATGTCCTCCCATTGAATGGCCGCTAATGGCTTTTCTATCGGTAACAGGAAATGATTCAGTAATGAGTTCAGGCAGCTCTTTGGTTACATAGCTGTACATTTTGTAATGGCTTTCCCAGGGCTGTTCTGTAGCATCTACATAAAAACCCGCACTTGAGCCTAAATCCCAGCTGTCGTGTTCTCCTGGCAAGTTAGTGCCTCTTGGGCTGGTATCTGGACAGACAATTGCCATGCCTAATTCAGCTGCCAGTCGTTGAGCTCCTGCTTTTTGCATAAAGTTTTCATCTGTACACTCTAAACCAGATAGCCAGTATAAGACGGGTACAGCCTGTTCTTCTGCTTGAGGTGGTAAAAATAGGGTAAAAGTCATATCGCAATTTAATACATCAGAATGATGTTGATAGCGTTTTAACCAGCCACCATGCACTTTGTTTTGGGAAATGATTTCCAATTGAATTTGTTCAGACATCAGTTCACCTCACACTTAAAACAGGATAACGGAACGAATACTTTTGCCTTCATGCATTAAATCAAAGGCATTATTGATGTCTTCCAAACCCATTGTATGAGTAACAAACTCATCCAGCTTAATCTCACCTTGCATATATTGTTCAACATAACCGGGTAACTGGGTGCGTCCTTTAACACCACCGAAGGCAGTACCACGCCATACTCGGCCTGTAACGAGTTGAAAAGGCCTGGTTGCTATTTCTTCGCCTGCACCTGCAACACCAATAATAACGGATTCTCCCCAGCCTTTATGGCAACACTCTAGGGCTGAGCGCATTACATTAACGTTGCCGATACATTCAAACGAGTAATCAACACCACCATTGGTAAGTTCAACAATAACTTCTTGGATAGGTAGGTCATATTTTTGTGGATTAATGAAGTCAGTAGCACCTAATAATTTGGCCATTTCGAACTTATCTTCATTAATATCAACCACAATGATGCGTTCTGCTTTGGCTAAAACTGCACCTTGAATGACACTTAAACCAATCCCCCCTAAACCAAATACGGCAACTGTAGAGCCAGGTTCTACTTTTGCTGTATTTAAGACAGCGCCGATACCTGTGGTAATACCACAACCTAATAAGCAAACTTTATCTAGAGGTGCTTTATTGCTGATTTTGGCTACGGAAATTTCTGGTACAACGGTATATTCAGAAAATGTTGAGGTGCCCATGTAGTGGTATAGTTCTTTACCATTACAGCTAAATCGGCTGGTGCCATCGGGCATCACACCACGGCCTTGAGTTTCTCGAATAGCTTGGCATAAATTGGTTTTGCCTGACTGACAGAATTTACAATGACCGCACTCAGGCACATAAAGAGGAATTACATGATCACCTGGTTTTAATGAAGTTACACCAGCCCCTACTTCCTCAACGACAGCACCACCTTCATGGCCTAAGACTACAGGAAATAAACCTTCAGGGTCAGCACCAGAAAGTGTATAGGCATCGGTATGACATACACCTGTTGCCACCATTCGGAGCAATACTTCGCCTTCTTTGGGACCAGCGATATCGACTGTTTCTATTTCAAGAGGTTTGCCAGCTTCCCAGGCAACAGCTGCACGTGCTTTCATGGATGACTCCTTGTTGGTTATTTATTGTATGGCCGGTTAGTGACCAGATAGTCAATCAGGTAAAAACTAATAAGGGTTGAGTCTATGCAATGAAGTAAAACTAATTAATCCAGTTAAGATCAAAAGACTTTTGCTGTATAGCAACAATCTTTCAGGTGGAGAGAGTATCGTAAAAGATGATGAGCGCGGTAGTTTTACAACAACCTTTAATAGGTGGTAGATTCAAATGATGCTGAGGTATGGATAAAAGCCCTGCAAGAGAGGGCTTTTTTCAAGTTTTTATTATTTTTTTGGTTTACGCCAGTCGTCATCGCCTGATGTACCACAGACTTCGTGAGTCCACAAAATCTTACGATAAGTAAAATGAACATCTTCAAGATGAGTAAAGTGAGCTTGACTCGGATCCTGGCAATTAGGCATCGAAGCATTTATAGCAACGATAATGGCATCTTCCAGCTCGATCGTGAAATAGTGTTCTTGAGTGCCTGTAATTGAAGTACGATACCAGTCGATCTTACATTTAGCCAGCTTTTCACCAGAAGTTAGTGCCGTATAAAGTAAGGGAGAACATTTATCAAAAACTTTGGTAATCACCAGAGGCTGGTGAACCCGTTGGCCTGTTGGCTGACCACTTTGAGGATCACGAGGAATGATGACATCATGACGAAAAGCTTGAACCAAGATTTGGTCTTCATGGCCTTCCTGATAAATATTACCTACCGAGTCTTCAGTGAAAGTGCCGGCAGTAATTGGACCTTGTGTAGTGCCTTCAATTGTCATGTACGCTGGAGTTGGCATAGCATCATTCCTTGTTAGTTAAAAGTGGGCTTCTTAAGAAGAAGCCAATAACGAATTCTTTAGCCACGGGTGCGGGTGACCAACAGTTTACAGGCAGTTAATAGTCAAACTGCATGCCATATTTTAATTTTCGTTTAAAATCAATTGGTTGTTTGCTGTTTAAGGAGCATGAGTCAATGGTTTTCTTATAAGTGAGCAATAAAGCGCTCAATCATAAAGACTAAGTGAGAGGTTTATTGCTCACTTATGCTTAGAAAATTAAAAGTTGTGAGTCAGTTTCATCATCTCTAACGAAAAAAGAGCAAAAAGCTGCTCTTAACTGAATTGGTAAGCTAACTGCCTATTGGCCAAACTCTCTTAAGAGAGTGTAAAAATTGAGTTTAGTGCCTGTTATAGAATAGCAGTGCGCTCTGTTGTTCCATTGCTATTTGCTTTTTACAATCCTTAGGCGACTTTGAGTATTACACAATGGATAAAATAATCATTTATTACGACGCAGTATGCCCCAGCTGCCAACGGGATCAACAATGGTTTAACCATGTGATAGACAAAAATAAGATAGAGTGGTGTGACATCAATGAGAATAAAGAAGCATTATTAAAAGCAGGCATTAATCCGAAGGAAGCATTAACTAGCTTGCATATTCAATTAGCGGATGGAGCAATTGTTAATGATATTGATGCATATATAGCATTGTTAAAGCTGAGTCCTTGGCTGCGAGTGATAGCTTGGGTTATGAACTTTAAAATGATAAAGCATTACTTGCATATTATTTATCAAAAAAGTGTTCACGAACGGTTAAAAAAAAGCAACCGGCTACCATAATTTAACTTTGGATTACCTCGTTAGAATTAATTGAGATAGTAGTGTTTGGTAAATTATCGCTGTCTTTTTTGTGGGTATTCTTTGTTAATGAATCGTTTGTTATCAAGTTAAAGTAGTCTTTTATGTCAACTCCATAAGTGCCGTTTATCAATTCTCTTTTAATAACATAAGGTTTGCTTTCGGCGTCTAAGTCTATTTTAGTTAAGTCAACCAGCCGTTGTTTTCTAGGTTCTTTAAACTCATTCAGTAACAATAGAACCCTGGGCTTTAATCTACGGATGTCATCGTTACTAATGACTATACCGACTTCACCATTGGTCATTTCTACGATGCTACCGGGCGGATAAATACCGATACACTTAATAAACTCTCGTGCTAATTCGGCATCGAAATGTGTACCCATTTCGTTGTAAATGATATTAAGCGCCGTTAATGAGGTTCTGCTGCTGTCATAGCAGCGGCAGCTGGTAATTGCATCATAAACATCGGCGAGTGCTACTATCTTAGCATAAAGTGGAATTTGTCTAGACTGTAGTTGACGAGGATAGCCTGTGCCATCAACTCTTTCATGGTGGGAATGCGCTACATCAACCGTGATTAAATATTTATTTTCCGCAGCAGTTAAAATGTCTTTGCCATAAACAGTATGCATTTGCATAATGCTGTTTTCATCAGGGTCTAACTTACCAGGTTTATTCAGAATCTCTTCAGGCACTTTAGCTTTACCTACATCATGTAACAAACCGCAGAGGCCTATAGTTTCTATTTCAGAGCTAGACATGCCAAGGTAGCGAGCAAATGTTGCAGATAAAATGCACACATTCATGCTATGCTCTGCTGTGTATTCGTCTTGTTGCTTAATTTGGGTTAACCAACGAAGGGTATCAGGGTTACGTAATATACTGTTAACACATTCAGATACAGCTTCTTTAGCTTCGTTAATATCAAGTGCTCTACCAATACGAATACCGTTCATAATATTTTTGGCCAAGCTACGAGCCTGGCCAAAGTTAACGGAAGCCTTTTCAATTTCTTGTTCGAAGTTAACTTTGTTAATATAAACAGCTTGGCGTTTGGGTAAGTTAGATTTAACTTTTGTTGACTCTCCTTCAGTGTTTTGTAGTTTTCCTTGGATATAAACGTGGTTGCATTCCTCTGCTAGAGCTCTGATATCTTCTTGTGATTGAATGATAAAGCCTTGTAATAGAAATGATGTCTCTAGCCAAGGTCTGTCTAGTCGAACAACATGCATACCGACTTCCAACTCTGATACATGCAGCTTCTTTTCTATATACTCGCTCATTGATGGTTATACATTCCATGTATTTTATTGTTAAGTATAGTGAATAAGTAGAATTGTATTTGTTCATTATAAAAAAGCATAGTTGTAAGCAAGTCATTACACTTTTATTTAGGTTAAAATTCTCCGTATTGTAGTAAAGCTGTTAAATGATTTTTATAAAAATTCGACTGTACACTAAAAACATTTGTTACTTAATTTGATGTGATAAGGAGATCAGCTAATAAATTTAAGAAAAATAATAATTGAGATAATGATATGAAAAAAATGTTACATTTTATTTTATCTTTAACGTTGCTTTCAGTTGCTTTTGTTTCGAATTTATATGCAATTAACTTAGATAGCCCTCAAAGAGCTTTACTTTATTCAGAAAAAGCATTTTCTGCATCTGGTAATGTAGTGCTACCTAATATTAAGCTATCTGCAAAACTTCACTTTAAAGAGAACAATAGAGCTTTCTTGATTGAAGTAAATATGGGTAGTGATGGGGATAAGTCATATATTTATTATGATTGGAATAGTAGCCCCGCAACAGGCTATATTCAAAATTCAATCAGTTGCACCAGGTTTTCGCTGGGTAATAGTAATGCTCCTAGTATTAAAAAGTTGTTGGCAAAAGTTAAATCAAATACTAACAAAGTATCAACAAAACAAGGTGTTTATTGGCAAACAGCCAATAAGAAAAAAAATAAGCAGATATTGACATTTCAGTTTAATGAGACAGCATTGCTATTTGAAGTAAATAAAATCAGTCCTTTAAGTCAAAACTTATTTAACCCAGCAAATCTAGAAGGCTGTATTGATATTGCAACTGCTCAACGAAATAATAAGAAAAAAATAAAAAAATTAAAATTAAGTAGAGCAGAGTCACCCATAAATAAACCTTATAATGATTTTTCTGTTAGTAATTTATCATATGATTTTTATGGATTTTATTCTTCGGTGGAGTATGCTGGCAGCCCATTTTATCAAAATGCAGCAGAACATAAGCATGCTGTGAGTCGTTGTGAAAAAGATGGTGAGGCTGTGTGCAAAACAGAATGGGAGTTGGGTGGCTTATTTGGACGGTATGGATATTATTGTGGCGATGGCTGGGATAACAAACCATATCAGCCGATGTCTTCATTAGATTACTGTTGCCAAATGCATGATCATCATGCCTGGGGAGACAATCATTTAAAAAATTTATGTGGGTTTTATGCCTGTGTTGCTTGTTCTGAAAAGGGGAGTTATCAAGAATTTATAGATGAATATGATGCTGCGAACATTATTGAAAAGTTTGCGAAAACTGGAACATTTTTGATTGGGTGTTCGTTTGATGGTTGGGTGTCTGGGTTTAGTTGTAGTAAATAGTAAGAATATTGGATATCTCCTAAAAATGCTGGGATATATACTTTTCGCGAATTATTTTTAGACTTTGTTACCGTCGCTAAGCACCAAGGATGGTGTGAACACAGTAGTTTTTGTTGCTCGATTGCTACACTTAAAAACCACTAATATTTGATGTGTATGATAGGTTTTGAACCACGCTAGGACACGAATACCTAAATTTTTTTTCTGGAAGTTGCTTGGAATATTTATCATTTAATAAAGATATAGCATGGTTAAGTCCAGTTACTATAGCTTTGGCATTGGGGTGTTTTTTAGAGATAACTAAGTGTAAATAGTTTTCATCAAATGGAGGTGAATTAAATGTGATATAAATTTGTGATTCTTTTGGTACATACCTTTCAATAAGCTCTAGGCCATTTAAAATATCCATTGGCACATAGTTAACTCTTCCATGAATCAATAAATTGAAAACAAGGGATTCAAGTCTTACTTCACGTATCTGGAAATTATATTTTTTAACCGCCTCTGAAAATTTATCACCATAATAATAAGCAGTAGTTACACCAAAAGGTCCTCTACCCTTGAGATCAGATAAACTTCTCCACCGATAATTGTTACCTTTTAAATAAAACATTACATGTTGGATGACAAAAATAGGGTCTGAAAAGTAAAGAGTTTTCGCTCGTTCTTTATTACACATCCAAAAACCACTTGCATCGGCCAGAGCAGCTTCAGTGCGGTTGTAGGCGCTTAGCCAGCTGTCATACCAGTCTAATGTGGCTGTATAGCCGGCCTTAGCAAGAGCCTCTGTTAAGCGTTTGGTTTGTAACCCACCATGAGCATCTGACTGAATCGTATGGGGTGGCCAATCTGACATCGCTATAGTCATTGTTTTGGCAAAGACTAAGTTATATAGAATTAAATTTAGAGTGATGCTTACTATAATGGGTATGGATAATGCCTTTATGCTGTTGATGGCACTAGTTGCTTTCACTTTTTTATGCTCATTACAGTTAACTACAGGCTATCAATACTTTATTTTAGTATGAAATTGCATCAATTTATATTTATTAGAAAATGAACTGAAAAAGATGCTTTTTAAAAGTGTTGGATATCAATATAATATTTTAGGTATAGTGTTACAGGTAATTAGGCTGTAGTCTAAAGTTTAGACTAATTTGTTAACTTGTTTTTGATAGATGAATTAATGACACGTATTCGATTTTGGCTATTTTTCCTGTTTATTATTGTTTCATTAGGGGCCGTTATGTGGCAGCGGGCTTCTGAAGAACAGCGTCGTGAGCTGTTAGCTCAAGTTGGTATTCAATTACCAGATAATAAAATAACCTACCAGCCAATACAAAAAATACCTATTGCTGAAGAAAAGCCTATTTCAAAAACGACTATTGAAGTGGAAGGATGGCAAATGGGTGACTACAAGTGCGCACCTACTACGCGTAAAGTAACTGAAGTAGAGCCTACTAGCCGCATCTATAAATGGGTTGATGAGCAAGGTAAAGTACATTTTACTGATAAAGTACCCCAGCAACAGAAAGTTGCAGATTTATCTAAAAAGTATACGAAAAAGGCGCAGTATTTTCGATTAACTGTAGAGCAGCAAGGCGACAGTTTACCTAATTGGATGAAAGCTAAACTGACAGCTGATACCCAAAAAATATTTCATATCATGACAAGCAATATGTCTTTAGCTGATTTGCGTCAGGTGACATTAACAATCAAGGTGTTTGACCAGTTGGAACAGTTTAGTCGTTATCGTTCTGAGGTGGCTCCCACACTAAAAACTAATAGTGGGTTTTATAACCCCAAACTTAATGTAGCAGCGGTCATGCGTCAGCGAAGCGATAAAACGACCTATGCAGTTGCTCGTCACGAGGCCACTCATGTGATTATTGCAGGGTTATTTGGTTTTATCCCTAGCTGGTTTACGGAAGGATTGGCTGAGTACTTTGAACAAATGGAGCTTTCTGGGCAGTTAGCTATTATTAAGCCAAATCGCGGCTGGCTACGCTTATTAGCTAGTCAACAGCAGCAAAATCAGCTAATGGGGCTTGATCAATATTTAAGTTTTTCAGGTAGGGCGTGGTATGAACAAGATTTAGCTACTATGTATGCTACAGCCTGGTCTATAATTTATTTTTTGATGGAGCAACCCGACACTCAGATAATGTTGAGTAAATATATGAAAGCACTAAGTGCAAATAAATGCCAAGTGCTAGATGCAAAAGTATTTTTTGAACAAAATTACCCTGGTGGACTTAAAGCTCTTGATCAGCAATGGCAATACTGGTTGGGTTCTTTAAGTATTACAGCTCATCGTTACTAAAGAAAGCATAAATAACATACCCTATAACCGTCGCGAATCATTTTTAGGTTTGGTTATCATCGTTCCAAATCACCTATTTTAATAGGCTCATGGGAATTCGTTACTTGATAGCCTCACCTAAAAAACCTCCGCATTGGGTATACAAACAATACAGGGAATATTGTGTGCTTGCTGGATTTATTCGAGATATTTCAGTGCCAATAATAGTTTCTCAAACGATTTATATTCATTCGCTTTAAATACAGTTAGTTCTTTGCCTAAAAAAGTAGGATGCTTTTTCAGTAGATCTAAGCAGTTAGTTAATTCTGCTGCTACCAGTATGCGAATATATTGCTTGTTTTTTATTTGTTCAAACAGTTGTGTATTGTGCAGCAATATTTTGAGTGTTCGATCAATTTGTTGTTTAGCATTTCTTACTCTGTCGTTTTCCGGTTGAGGGTTGTTTGAAATTAAGCCTTTCAGTTTATGCCATAAACTGGGTGTGGTATTAGCCAGTGCAAGTTTTGCTTGCTGAAAGGCAGTTAATGCATCAACGTTTATAGCTGGTATGCTATTTTGATCAGTAATAGCTTCTTGGAATGTCTCTAAGCGGTTATTTAAAGAGTTTAATCTACGTTCAGCCTCTATATACTCTTCATCCAGCCTGCTATTTAGTTTTAGCCAGTTATCTAACGTTTTTTCATCTGCATTTGAACTGAGAGATATATTGATGCAGCTTTTAGCTATTGGACATTCTAGTTTTTTAGTAGGAGATAGGTGTTCTTGTTGAAAGCGAAATAAGTGAAATAGCTTATTATTGATTGATACGAAGTAATCGTGTTCTGATGCTATATTTAAAGTGTTATCTCTTATTTTTTGAATTATTTTGAGCTGCTTATTTAGCTGTTCAAGTAACCTTTGACGGTCTTCTTGTTTATTCTTTAGGCTAACAACTTTGTCAGTTTGAGGTGTTTGCTCGGTAATACTCTCTTGTTTTACTGTAGTTCTTGCCTCAATTTTACCAAGAAAGCTTATCGTCAAGTATTTACTTAATGTGCTTTGTTTGTTAGCCACTGCATCGTGAATAGTACGGTAAAAAGAGCTGCTTTTATTGTGCCGATGCCCTTCTAATATCTGGCTAAGTAGCTTTGCTAGTGATGTAGGATTACTTAGTGCTTTATCATTTGAAAGCTCTAAGCAGAGAACTATTTCACCTTTGTCATTAAACTTGAAGTAATTGCCTAAATTAGCATTGGGTGAATTTGTACCTGTTATGAAATAGTTTCGTAGCGTATCTCGGTGTTTGATACTTTTTTGGGCATAAATGGTAAAAGCACTAATGAGTTCACTTTCAATTTTATGTAAATGGTTCTGGGGTATTTTAATTGTTTTCGTTGATGGTGTAGTTGTTACTGTTTGTGGCGCGGGCTTAAGTTTATTTAGTCGGTTGGTATTGTTAGAAGGCAACTTAGTAAGAGGATTAAGCTGTTTTGCTTGATTAAACAGCCAATTAAATTTATTTGGCTTGAGTTGTTTTATAGCAAGCTTAGTGTCACCAAAATGAACCATTCCTCCAGGCGTTTGATTGACTGGGGTTGAACTAGTAGTAGATTGTTGGTTAGTTGTACCACTAGATATTCTAGAAATGCCATTATCAGGCATGACACGTTCCTTTACTAAAATATGACTAATCAGTTAATACTATAAAGAAAGCCCCTAACTTTGAGAGACTCCCTAAAATCATTCGTATTGGCTATATATCTGATGAAATGCTCAGATAGAATAGTGCTTTCCCTGCTTAGCTTCAAATAGTGAGTGACTATTTGGTCACATCTTCAAAATACATAATCATTCGAGCGTATTTTATTAGAATAAGTTGTTTTTTTATAAATAAAGAAAGGGTTGTACTGAAGGCAAAGTCTAATGTTGGTTCAAGAAGGTTGCGTGGGAAGGATAAATCGTAAAGGAGGCGTTAATTTATATAAATGTCTGCTAATTTTATTTTTTAAATTTAGCAGACATTTTTTGTGGTCAGAGTTAAATCACATCAGCTGCTAGCATTAACATTTGCTTCACTTGTTGGATGATAGCTGACTGTTTGGTTTTATTAAATTTGCTTACTCGAGGAGTATGAATATGACCGACAGGTAATAATGGCTGATAACGGTTACGTAGTCGTATACTACGATAAGAAATCTCATTGGATAAATAGCCTCCACCTGAACCTTCCACTGAGGTCATGCTAGTAAGCTCCATTAAGCTGTTAGGAAAGCGAACCCCCTGGGTGGTAATGACTTTATGATTGTCATTGATTTGATATCTGCCTGTTGCTTTTTTCATCACTTTAGCTGGTAAGCTAAACTCAACAAACTCTGCTCCATCTAGTAAGGAGCCTTTAAGTAAAGGAACAAGAGGGTTAGCTGCTGATGCTCCAGTATAAATATTCAGGTTGTCTGGTGCTTGGGCTGATCGGCGTAGTCCTGGGAATCGCTCCAGATCAAAATTAGATCTACCCATACTAATGGTTGCAACTATATCAACAAGCGGGTTGGCAATATAAGGTGTGAGCAGGGTTTCTACCATACCACGATCAAAGTCTTCAAATCTTACGGGTAAAATAAAGGCTTCAATGGCGACTTGTTGCCCATTTATTGTCATTTTTTTACCATCAAGAGTCAGTGCTATAGAGCCAGAGGGGTTGCTTTGCTCAATGTTATAGTCAAGAAAAAAAGGATCAAAGCCAGTAATTAATATTCTGAGTTGATCACTCGCTTTAAAGTTAACATCTAATTGTCCACGAGAAGCCAGCTCATACTGCCAAAATAGAGATTCTTGCTGGCTTGCTGTTAAACTCAAGTTTTTAGCCTGTTGACGTATAATTTTGCTGATAGCAAGCCTTGCCCAATAAAGAGGACGGTCATCTTTAACTGAGGGGCTTGGTTTATTTGCAATCTGCCATAGTTGTTGGCCAGTGGACTTGGCAAGTTTGACTAAATGTTTATAACTTTCTATTGACTCTATATCCCTACTAACCTGATTAATCAATAGTTGATGAGGGGCTAATAGTTCAGGCAAATTGGCTTGAATGATAGGGAGCCGTTGCTCTTCTATAGTTGGGCTAATAGCAGTGTAGGGAGAGTTCTCGTTATTAGTTGAGCTTTGGTTGCTGTAAGCCATTGGAACTAACAAGCTTAATCCTGTTAGGAGAGTGGAAATAAACCCCTTCATCTTGGACATCCTTATCTATATTGTAATGCCTATTATTAGGGCATATATCAGTTGGTAACCGATGTTGGTTGAAATTTAATTAGCTTGTAAGACAGGTGATTTTCCTGAATTTAAAAAAGTACCATAAAAGAGATAGGGTAATGAAATTTATACCCTTTGCTGTCAGTATATATAACGTATTTTTTACAACTACAAATATAAACTAGCAATCGCAGAAAATAAAAGAAGTTAACTAGCTGCTAAGTACAGATCTGCTTCATACTTATTTGCACATGAAACAAATCTGTCTTTTATACTCACAGCGAACAGTATATTACTGTGGCTGAGGCACTAAGCGAATATAAGGCTTAGGTGCTTTCCAGCCATTTGGAAACTGTTTTTTAGCCTCATCATCTGATACAGCTGGAACAATAATGACATCTTCTCCTTGTTGCCAGTTAACCGGAGTGGCCACTTTATGCTTAGCTGTTAGTTGTACTGAATCCAGTACTCGAAGCACTTCATCAAAGTTACGCCCGGTGCTCATAGGGTAAGTGATCATTAATTTAATGGCTTTGTCTGGTCCAATAATAAATACTGATCTAACAGTTGCATTGTCGGCTGCAGTTCGCTCTTTCGCTTTACCACTGGCATTAGGGTGAATCATACTAAATAGTTTGGCTACTTGTAGATCTGTATCGCCAATTAAAGGGTAGTTGAGAGCGTGACCTTGAGTTTCTTCGATATCTTTTGCCCATTCATGATGATCTTGAATAGAGTCAATGCTAAGGCCAATAACCTTACAGTTGCGCTTTTCAAACTCAGGTTTCATCTTGGCCATATAGCCAAGTTCTGTAGTACATACAGGAGTAAAGTCTTTTGGGTGCGAAAACAACATAACCCAGCTGTCGCCTATCCACTCATGAAAGTTAATAGTTCCTTCAGTTGTTTCTGCAGTAAAATCTGGTACTTGATCACCAATCTGTAATGGCATGTTATACCCTCCAAAGTTGGTTATATATAGAAATTAATTAGCTTCGACAGTTTAGCAGAGCCCGTCGAACTCCCCCGGTTATTTCTGTAGTTTGATGAAATGCTCGGTTAAGTACGCTTGTTAAACATCCTTCTGAGTAAGTTTGTCAAACAGGTGTTTTATAAGCAACAGTTATGATGGTTGTTGCAATGAATAAGTTCATTTAATTCTCTAAAGCACCATTTGCTTAGGTAGAAGTGGTCAGCAAGGCTCTCTAACTCATTGAATGTAGAGCGGTTTGAAAGAGAAATTATTTCATATGGTTGCAAATTAAACAGCGTTGACATAATATGTCTCTCGTCAGGGATATCCATCCTTGAGATAAGCAGGACGGTAGGAAGGAGGTACGCCTATGCGAACGAAAAGCTCAACTCATAAGTTGATAAACTGGTCTTTTTATATTTGTAGTGTTTTATTAATAACTGCTTTTTGGTTTCGAAATGATTTTGCACCTCGTTCTGAACTTCAGTTGGTTAGTGATATTAATGAGCCACCAAAGCAGCAGCGCACGAATAAAAAACCATTTAATATTTATAAAAATGATGTATTGTATAAAGTAGAGCCTTTGTATGATTATGCACTCACTGGTTTAGTTGTTTCCTATAACCATCATGATGGACAATTTGGCTCCCATAAGCGTTGGCAAGATCATATCAATGTTGCAGATTTATGTGTGGTATGGGGTGATAATGCTAAAAAATTAGACTTGAACAAGTTTGAGTTTTGGAGTGGCGAGTTTACTTGCTTTTACCAGACAAAAGATTATTTGCAATATAAATTATTTAAAAATAATGAGTTGTCAAATAATCATTTAATTACCGACAGTGAAATAATTCGAGATGCAATTAGTGATGTAAAAATTGGTGATCAAATAAAAATTAAAGGCTGGTTATCAAAATATTCAAATCACCTGGGTGGTTCGCGTGGTACTAGTACTACCCGTGAAGATACTGGTAATGGTGCTTGTGAAACAATTTATGTTAATGACTTTCAAATAGTCAGTAGTATGAAAACGGGTTGGCGGACTTTATTAGATTTTTCATTGATAGGTACAATTTTAAGTGCATTAGTTTGGTGTGTTGGGGTGTTTCGAGGTGTTTTTTAATATCACTTAATGCCTGTGCGCTCCCGGTATTTGAAGATAAAATATCAGGAGCTTTTGTTATTTTAAATCTTATTCCAATCTCTTGCTCGTAAAATTCCTGTTTGATAATACATTGAAACTTGCTCGATAAAATCGCGAAAATCTTCATTTTCGTCAACAATACGATTAGCAGATTGCCAGTCCACTTCGGGTCTAGCTCTGGCGGGTAGTAGAATTTCACTTTCAAACGGGTTTTCAGTGACGAGTAAAATAACGCCTATACCATGTAAAGCCGATAGCATTCTTAGCTCTTGCTCAACTAAAGTATCTGCAATGCTGGTAGTGACCAGATAACCTTCATTGGCCCAGCTGGAGTTAGATACAGCCTGGAAAAATGATTTACGTACAGTAGCTCGGGTTAATTCTCGTTTTACCTCAAAAGCCCAAAGCCGAACACTCTGGCTGCCACCTTGCCGAACACAGGTTTGTACCAGTTCATTCCAACCTTTTGCCACAGGCTCCATGGCCACTATGTCTGGATGTAACCAGTGATTCCCACCGCTACCTCGGCTGTTTCGAGAACGCTTCTCATCAATGCGTAAGCAATACAGGTGATGTTCACTTTTTAAGTACTGAACTAGTAATGGATACAGCTCTACTTCCGCCAATATTTGTTGCTGAGTGATAACCTCTATGGCAGCGTCTTCGTCATCCAAGTCTGAGTCAGACCAATCAGGTTCTTCTTCCTCTTCGTTGGCGTTCACTTCAAACCAATATACTCTGGGCCTTGGCTTATCCTGCCAATGGATTTTATTATCTTGACGTAAAATGCTGGCTTTTTGGGCACCAATCTCAGCCACAATTTGCTGCAAAAAGGCTTTCTCATCACTAAAGCGAGGGTTAGAGCGTTTATCTAAATAGTCTTCCGGGTAGCGTGCAATAATAGCCTCAGCAATCTGCCGGGCAGTAAATTTTTCACCTGGATTTTCTTTTAAAAACTCAGCTACTTTCTGTGACTGCGAAACCCGACTCATATTACATATTAACTGTTGTATGTTCTAATTAGGGTGGTTATTTTTCACCAGATAAGGGAAATCTGCAAGCAGTCAAATGGAAAGCATTTTTTCGTGAGTATCATAAAGAGAGGATTTAGGCAGTGGCACCTTTAGCTCCCTCTCCCCGTCGTGGGGGAGAAGGGATTTAGTTTGAAGTATTTTTGAGACAGCCTTAATCAACCACCTATCGATAAGCCATACTCTTCACTGGCATCGACCAACCACCGCCATAGATAGTCAGCGAAGCTACGTCTGACCACTAATTCAAACGTATTAGTTTCTATTCTGCGGATTAATGCAGTGGATTTAGCTAACGTGGTTTGCACACTTTTACCTACTGGAAAATTCCGTAAATGCACGTCATATCCAGTAGATTTCTGCAATACCTGCTCAGCATTTGTTCCAGACAAGTGAAGAATGGTTTGGCCACCACTGACATCGACAACTAAATAGTGGCCATGTAGGTGTTCATGCAGCTCTTTTTCTACCTGAGCTTCGGTGCCACCTTCGACCAAAATTAACCACTCATCAGGCCCTAACCACTGGACGACAGCTGTTTTACTTTGGCTGCTTTGATGAGGCTGGGTGGGTAATGCTACTCCAAGGGCTTTTTCCACCCCCTTGGAAAATAGCTCATTATTAGGATCGCCTCGTAAAATAAGGTGGCCTTGTAATGCTAGCTCTTTTAATTGCACGCCACCTTGAGGCTGATTGGCAGGCTTAGCAGGTAGGCCCAAGTGGTGGAGCGGTGATTCTGCTCGTACGGCCAATTGCTGGTCATTAAATACATCATCAGCGACTCTAGACATTTTGGCGCTCTCCTTTGGGGTCTAAAAATATAGGTGAACAAATTTCAGCTTCAATGACTCGACCATCTGCCAATGGCGCAAAAATGGTTTCGCCCATTTTCTGGTGGCCACCTTTGACTACTGCCAATGCCATGGAATAACCCAGACAAGCACTTTGATAGCTACTGGTTACATGGCCAACCATCGTCATTGGCTTAGGCTGGTCGGGGTTAAATACCAGCTGGGCACCTTCCGGTAAAACTGCATTGGGGTCTTTTGGCTTGAGACCCACAAACTGTTTGCGATCAGCTCGAATACAGTCACTACGATCCATCGAGCGTTTACCTAAGAAACTGAAAGGCTTATTTTTGCCAACAGCCCAGTCCATCCCTAAGTCATAAGGGGTGACGGAGCCATCAGTATCCTGGCCAACAACAATAAAGCCTTTTTCAGCCCGCAATACGTGCATAGTTTCTGTGCCGTAAGGGGTAATGCCGAATTCAGCACCAGCTGCCATCACTTGCTCCCACACATAATGGCCATAGTTAGCTTGCACGTTGATTTCGAAAGACAATTCGCCAGTAAAGCTGATCCGGAACACTCTAGCTTTAACACCAGCAACCGTTGCTTCTTTCCAGCTCATAAAAGGAAAAGCTTCATTGGAGAGATCAACGTCGTTACAAATTTTCTCCAGCACTTTGCGGCTGTTAGGGCCAGACATGGAAATAGTCGCCCAGTGATCGGTAACGGAGTTGAAATAAACCTCCAGCTCAGGCCATTCAGTCTGATGCCAGTTTTCCAACCATTCCAATACGCCAGCAGCACCACCAGAAGTAGTCGTTAATAAAAAGTGGTTTTCACCCAAGCAGGAATTAACCCCGTCATCGAACACCATCCCGTCTTCTTTCAGCATTAAGCCGTAACGACAACGACCGACAGCCAGCTTGCTCCAAGCATTGGTGTAAATGCGGTTGAGGAATTCGCGGGCATCAGGCCCTTGAATATCAATTTTGCCCAGTGTTGATGCGTCTAAAACACCCACACTATTTCGCGTAGCCAGGCACTCACGGGCAACAGCCTCATGCATGGTTTCTCCTGGTTTGGGGTAATACCAGGGACGCTTCCACTGACCCACATCCTCAAATAGTGCGCCGCTTGCCTCATGCCAGCTATGCATGGCGGTGTAACGCTTAGGATCAAACAGCTCACCCACTTCTCGGCCAGTGAGTGCACCGAAAGTAGTGGGGGTGTAAGAAGGGCGGAATATAGTCGTGCCTGTTTCAGCCAAGGTTTTGCCTAATGCCTTAGCTAATACAGCCATACCATTGATGTTGCCTAATTTACCTTGGTCAGTACCAAAGCCCATGGCAGTATAACGTTTGACGTGCTCAACAGACTCAAACCCTTCCCGCGCCGCTAGCTCAATAGCCGCTGCGGTGACATCCGTTTGATAGTCAACGAACTGCTTGGGTGCTCGGCTAGGCGGCTGGTGATGAGGAATGTGGAATAGTAGCTGACCTTGCTCGATATTAGGCTCATTGGTTTTAGGCAGCTCTATAGCCTGATCACCTTTACCGAAACCGGACTCAACCGCTGCTTGCAGACCAGTATCAGCCCCTTCTTGTAGTGCTTTCTCCAGTGAATAGGTACCCTGGATGCCACCTACACACCATTGAGCTTGATGGGTCTCACCTGGTACAAAGCCACCAACATCATCACGCCAAACTGGGCGACTGCCAGTGTGACAGCTTAAGTGCACTATTGGGCTCCAGCCACCAGAACTAGCCACAGTGTCACACTCATATTGCTCAGCACTGCCTGCCAGTTGCTGACCATCAGCACTTAATGGTGCTACTTCAACCGCTTTAACTCGCTTGCTGCCTTTAACATTGATTACACCATGCCCAGTAAGAACACGAATGCCTTTACTGATAGCTTGTTTGACTAATTCACCTTGAGGGTTGGCACGAGTATCAACAACCAGAACTACTTCTCGACCAGCAGCTTGCCAGTCGAGGGCTGTTTGGTAGGCATAATCATTGGTAGTCATTAGCACCAGCTTGCTGCCGGGTACTACCCCATAACGATTGATGTAAGTATTTACCGCTGACGCTAGCATACAGCCAGGCCGGTCATTATTACCGAATACTAATGGGCGCTCTTGTGCGCCTGCTGCCAGGATAACTTGGTTGGCGCGAACATTGTGTAGCCGTTGTCGAACACCAGGCTGATTCTCGCCAACGTGATCAGTACAGCGCTCCACAAGTGCTACCAGATTGTGGTCATAATAACCAAGTGCAGTGGTGCGATTTAGCAAGGTAACATTAGCCAACGAGCCTAACTCACCGATCACTTTGCTTACCCACTGGCTGGCAGGCTGCCCATCAAGCGTTTCTGTGTTATTAAGTAGATAGCCTCCCCACTCAGACTGCTCGTCCGCCAAGATGACTCTTGCTCCCGCTCGTGCAGCAGCTAAAGCTGCGGCTAATCCTGCAGGGCCACCCCCAACAATTAATACATCACAGTGATGGTGTATTTTATCGTAGCGATCAGGATCTGTTTCCTGTGGGACTCGGCCTAACCCAGCCGCTTTACGAATATACTTTTCGTAGGTTAGCCACTGGCTTTCAGGGTACATAAAAGTTTTGTAGTAAAAACCGGGAGGCATCATGTTCCCCCCCAGCTTACCCACTAATCCCATTACGTCATTTTCAGCTGATGGCCAACCACTGACGCTTTCACAAACCAAGCCATCATAAAGCTCAGTTTGAGTGGCTCTTAAATTAGGAATACTGGTAGCTTCAGTGCTGCCGACCTGCAAGATGGCATTTGGCTCTTCAGAGCCTACGCCGACAATACCTCTTGGTCGGCTGTATTTAAAACTGCGACCAACAATATCTACCCCATTGGCTAATAACGCAGAGGCAATGGTATCCCCCTCAAAGCCTTGGTATTGCTGGCCATTGTAGGTAAAGCGAATGGGATGGTTGCGGTTAATTCGGCCGCTCTGATTTAAGCGATTGACTTGGCTCACTACTGCTCTCCCTCTGCTGTTACCTGAGGTTTATCCCCCATTTTGTAGCTCTCTAGAATTTGATAGGTCACGGTATTTCGCGTCACATTAAAAAATCGTCGACAACCTGCAGTGTGATACCAGCGCTCATGATGCAGGCCCCGTGGGTTTTTACGGAAGAATAAATAATCTCCCCATTCTTCATCAGAAAGCGCTTCTGGGTTTTCTGGCCTGACAATATGCGCTTCTCCCGCATAGTGAAACTCGTCTTCTTCACGGGTTTCCTGGCAATAAGGACAGTGTATTTGCAACATCTTCAGTTCCCTCCGCTAGTGAGCTACGCCGGCAGCGCCGTGTTCATCAATTAAGTGGCCAGTGTAGAAGCGGTCGATATTGAATGGTGCCGCTAATGTGTGTGGATTATCGTTCGCGATGGTATGGGCAAATACATGACCAGAACCTGGTGTTGCCTTAAAGCCACCAGTTCCCCAGCCACAGTTGAAATACAAACCAGGAATATGGGTTTTACTGATAATGGGGCAGGCATCAGGGCAGGTATCTACAATGCCACCCCAGTGACGGTTCATTCGAACCCGGCTAAATATAGGGAACATTTCAACAATAGCGGCAACCGTATGTTGGATAGTGGCAAAAGAACCGCGCTGACCATAGCCGTTGTAGCTATCGATACCGGCACCAATAACCAAGTCGCCTTTGTCAGACTGGCTGACATAACCGTGCACATGGTTGGACATAACCACAGTATCAAGGATTGGCTTGAGTGGCTCAGATACTAAAGCTTGTAGTGGGTGGGATTCTAACGGTAAACGCATGCCTACCATTGAGGCCAAAACACCAGAGTTACCCGCTACTACGCAGCCAACTTTTTTCGCACCAATAAAGCCTTTCTTGGTTTCGACGCCACAAACAGCGCCATTTTGTCGGCGGATGCCAGTGACTTCCGTTTGCTGAATTAAATCAACGCCTAAGGCGTCGGCTGCTCTTGCAAAGCCCCATGCCACCGCATCATGACGGGCAACACCGCCTCGTGGTTGCCAAGAAGCACCTAATACTGGGTAGCGAGCATTGGAGGAACAGTTAAGAATTGGAACAAGCTCTTGTACTTGCTGGGTATTCAACACTTCAGAGTCAATACCGTTTAGACGATTTGCGTTAACCCGACGCTCAATATCGCGCATATCTTGCAAGGTATGGCCAAGGTTCAAAACGCCTCGTTGGCTGAACATCAGGTTATAGTTCAGGTCTTGTGATAATCCTTCCCAGAGTTTTAAGGCATGCTCATAAAGTAGTGCAGCTTCATCCCATAAATAATTAGAACGAACAATGGTGGTATTTCGAGCCGTGTTACCGCCGCCTAAGTAACCTTTTTCAATAACGGCTACATTAGTGATACCACACTCTTTGGCAAGGTAATAAGCGGTTGCTAAACCATGACCACCACCGCCAACAATAACAACATCATAATCAGACTTGGGGGTGGGATTGCGCCATACCCGTTGCCAATTTTCGTGGTAGCTTAAGGCATGCTTGAGCAGGCCAAAACCTGAGTACTTTTCCATATCTTTACTTACCTACTCGCTTAATTCACACAGTCTTAATAGAAAACAGGTGTTGTGTATAAAATGGTTTAGAAATCGACGACAACATCGCCGGTAGGTACACTGCAACAGCTTAAAATGTAGCCTTCAGCAATATCTTCATCGGTAATACCACCACTGTGATTCATTGAAACCTCACCAGACTTCTTCAACACTTTGCAGGTACCACAAAGCCCCATACCGCAAGCCCTGGGCATGTGTAAGCCCACTTTACCTGCAGCTTGGTGAATGGTTTCGCCTGGTAGTATCTCTGCCGTTTTACCTGTAGCGGCAAATTCAACAGTGATAAGTTCTGATTCGTCGTATGTGACTTCTACATAGTTAGCTGCGTCTTCAGGGTTTTCTTCTGGTGTAGTGATAAAGCTTTCTTCGTGGTATCGACTCATATCGAAACCAACTTCTTGTAACATTTGCTGGACAGCAGCCATATAGGGGCCGGGGCCACAACAGAAAACCTCACGCTCTAGCAGGTCTGGGGTGGTTGCATCAAGAATATTGGAATGTAAGAAGCCGCGGTAGCCAAACCAGCTTTGGCCTGGCTCAATTTTTTCGCAAATAACAACCAGCTTAAAATTGGACATAACTGCATCCAGCCGGGTGAGTTCTTCAATAAAGAGAATATCGTCTGGGGTTCTGGCGCTATGGATAAAAACCATGTCGACATTTGCCATGGTGTCAGCCCACCAACGAGCCATCGACATAACGGGAGTAATACCTACACCACCTGACAGTAGCAGTACTTTTTCGGCAGAGTAATCAATGCTGGTAAAAATACCGGCTGGGCCCTGAATATCAAGAGTATCTCCCACACTTAAATTATCGTGTAGCCAGTTTGAGACATAACCATTGGGTACTCGCTTAACTGCAATAGCAAAGCAATAAGGGCGAGAAGGTGCAGTCACAATGGTGTAGCAGCGTTGCACAGGCTTACCATTGATCGTTAGATTTAATGTCACAAACTGCCCAGGCTTGAAATGAAATAGCATTGGCTTATCAGCCTGAAACCAAAATGACATCACATCATGAGTTTCTGGAATCACAGCCACACAACGCACATTTAATGTGCTACCTGGCTGCCATACATCTGATGTTGCTGGATTGGCGAAGGTCTGGGTCATGTCACTGCTCTCTTCCGTTTGGCTATTATTTTTTGGTTAGCCACTGAGTGCTTTGGCAGGTAAGCGTGGCTATTTATGATTTAACTGGATTTTGGGTCAGGGGATGGATAGGGGATTATCTAAAAACGACCTACAAATAGTTTTTGCAGCCGGTAGTTAGCCCTTGCCCTAATAACGTCGGAAACCTGCTTCTGCTAAGTCGCTTTTAACTATGTGGGTAGAGGGGTTATTAATCAGAATGCCTGCAATATAAAAAGTGTACCTCTATTGCTTTAGGCAATCGTAATATGGCGCAAAGCACAGATAAGCAAAGTACTGATAATCAGTTAGAGGTATTCAAACATTACGGACGATCTAGCCTACAAATGTTGCCGTGTATATAACAATTAATGATGAGGTATCACTATGGGTAACTTGATTGATATTAAGCAACTTTCTAGCTCTGGTATTAGCCGCCAGGATGTTGCCAAAATGTTGCAAGATCGTAACCCAACTTATTCCTTACCCCAACCCTTTTACAATGACCCTCTGCTTTTCCAAATTGATATGGAGGAAATTTACTGTAAAGAATGGTTATTTGTTGGTTTAACTTGCGAACTACCCGCGAAAGGCAATTTTATTACGGTTGATATAGGCAGCAACCCAATAATAGTGGTAAGAAATCAGCATAATGAAATACAGGCATTTCATAATGTTTGTAGGCATCGGGGCTCTAAAGTGTGTTTGCAGCCGAAAGGTAAGGTTGCGAAGCTAGTTTGTCCTTATCATCAGTGGACTTATGAATTAGATGGGCAACTCATTTTTGCTGGCACAGAAATGGGGGATGACTTCTGTAAGAGCAACTTTTCATTGAAGCCTGTTCATGTCAAAACCGCAGGTGGTTATGTTTTTATTTCGTTAGCAGAAAATCCACCTGAGATTGAACCTTTCTTAAAAGACTTGGCTCATTACCTAGAGCCCTATGACTTAGATAACGCAAAAGTAGCGGTTGAATCCAATATTGTTGAAAAAGCGAATTGGAAACTAGTTCTTGAGAATAATCGTGAGTGCTATCACTGTAATGGTTCTCACCCAGAGCTGTTAAACAGCTTATTAGAATGGGATGACACTACAGACCCTCGTGCCTCGAATGAATTCAAAGCTCATGTTGCTCGTAAACAAGCGGATTGGGATGCAGAAAAAATTCCTCATCAACATGTGTCTCATGGGTTAAGAAACCGAATTGTGAGAATGCCATTAATGGAGGGAACTGTCTCCATGACCATGAATGGTAAGCAAGGATGTAAAAAGCTAATGGGGCGTATTAAAAGCCCTGACTTGGGCTCAATGCGAATTTTGCATTTGCCTAACTCATGGAACCATGCCATGGGTGATCATTTGATCGCCTTTATTGTCACGCCTCTTAGCCCACAAGAAACACTAGTAACTACCAAATGGCTGGTTCACAAAGATGCTGTGGAAGGGGTTGACTACGATGTAGAAAACCTAAGAAAGGTTTGGGATGCTACTAACGCTCAAGATAGGAAACTAGCGGAGGATAACCAGTCAGGGATTAACTCTATGGCTTATGAGCCAGGCCCTTACTCAAAAACGTATGAATTTGGCGTTATTAATTTTGTCGACTGGTATAGCGAGTCTATGCTAAATCATTTGAGTACACAGAACTCAGAATAAAGTATATAAATTAATCGCGTAACAGTAAGTTGGCACAACCCTGGCAATATTTTTGCTGGGGTTCTTATTTTTAAGCTCTTCTGAACATCATCACTCTAGTTGTCACTTTTGACATACTAGCCATCCTGAAGTTTCTGCAGTTAGTGAAAAGCCGTCTCCTTCCTTTTTTCTTAAGTACTCTATTTTAGTACTACGTCTCAAGCTAAGTTTGGCTCTCATTCAAGTGTTATTGCGTTTAAATTTCTTTATAAAAGAAACAGTTCTATCAAATTTATAGAGCAAGTCACACAGTCTTTTTTCTTTCGAATGAAGGTCTCATTTTTAACTATCTAGTGAAACAAGATTGTTTGATAGATGTTCTATTTAAGGTATCTTTCTGAACGTTAGGTTAGTTAAAAAATGATGCTCATAGTTCTTAATAATTGAAGCCATGATTTGTAATAAAAATGAAATAATATATTTGTAGTTTCATTTTTATAGGTAAGGAGGTGAATAAGCATATTTGGTTTTAGATTAATAAAAATCAAATTAACTTTTTGAAAAGGTTAATTGCCGTACTTATTGAAGTTGTATTTTTTCGCTATGGAAAGACTTTGTTATAAGAATAGTCTTTGCGGTGGTTCTATAAATAAAATAAAAATGTCGGTTGTTAATTGGGGTTACTTAATAAAAGCAATGATGGGTGAGCATGAGTTGCACCCTGGTTATTTATCCTATTTGCATAGATAAAGAGTTGTATAAAACACATAGTGTTTGCTCAAAATAAATTTGTATTTGTTGCGTAAAAATAACAAAAAATGATCATGTAAAAAAAGCAAAAATTATATTGCTCAGTGTTTTCTGTGTGGTGATGCTGTCTATTCTCAATAATCAGGTGTATTGTTATGAATGTTGAACAAGTTGTGAAAGCAGGTCTAAGAATTAAAGAAAAAGGAAAGGTGGTAACCGGTTACTCATTAAAGGAACAGTTGAATTATAGTGATCCTCGCACACTAATTACAGTATGGTTGAAAAATAATCCTATAAAAAATGACGAAAAGGATACCGAACTTGTTGGCAATTCAATAAACAATAGTGTGATGTCAAATGAGTTGTATAAAAAAATTATTCATCAAATTTGTGAGGACTCATCTGAAATTATTGCTCATTTGGAAAATAAAATTGGTGCAATGGAAGCAAGGTTGTGTGATGTAAACGATAAATTAAAAGGTGCGGAGAGTGAGTTGATGAGAAGTCAAAACACTCTTGATGTTGTAATTAATATAGTCAAACAAACTGATGATGAAGAGCAAAATATTGAAAACACTATTACCAAACTATCCAGAGTACTAGACTACAGTAATTCATCTGTCACTAACAATAACCATGCTAAGCAGGTAAAAGGGCTTATTAACCCAAAGCTGAAACAACATTTTATTGAGAAATCAATAAGTCAGTTGTCGTCTGCTGATCAGATATTGTTTGAGCAGTTTGGCCAGGGGCCTGTAGAGCTAGTCCATCATAATGCTATTCACCACGCATTTGAAATGTACGCTGTTTCACAGCCAAATGCTACAGCTGCTAAACAATCAGATGAATCGATTACCTATCAAACGCTAAACCGCCAAGCGAATCGACTCGCGGAACACCTCAAAAGCTTAGGGGTTAAAAGAGGCGATAATGTCGCACTTTTTTTGCAGCGTTCTATACCTATGCTGGTAGGTATTTTAGCTACGTTAAAACTGGGAGCCGCTTATGTACCGCAACATGTTGGGGTGGCACCAGAGTCACAGTTAAAGCATGTTATTAATACAGCTGATACAAAAGTAATTTTAACATTAGAAAAATTTAAAAATATTATTCCTGTGCCAGAAGGCCATACCTGCATTGCTATCGATGAAATAATGCAACAACCGTTAAGTGAAGAAGCAGATAAAAATCCTGTATCGTATGTGAACAATAAGGACACTTGTTTTATCTTGTTTACTTCTGGTACGACAGGTAAACCCAATGGTGTACAAGTTACACATGGTAATGTATGTAATATTATTCTAACTGAACCTGGTGGGCTTGGTATTCAGCCGGGTATGAAAGTAGCGCAAATTTTAAATATTGCATTTGATATGGCTGCCTGGGAAATATTTGGTTGTTTAACTCATGGAGCAACTTTGATTATTAGGGGCAAAGATATTCAACAGGCAGTACAGCAGGCTGATGTAGTAATAGCAACACCATCAGTGCTTGGTTCGCTTGATGCTGAGGATTGTCGTAATGTTAAAATTGCTGCTGTTGCTGGTGAGCCTTGCCCTAAACCGCTTGCTGATAAATGGGCTTCATTTTGTAAATTCCATAATTCTTGCGGCCCTACAGAAACCACGATTGTTAATACTGTTCAGCATTATCATAGTGAGTCGGAGCAGCTAACCATTGGTAAGCCTACACCAAATAACACGGTTTATATTCTTGATAAAGATATGAAGCCTTGTGCTATTGGTGAAGTAGGAGAGATGTGGGCAGGAGGCGATTGTGTTACAGCAGGCTATCTTGATAATTCAAAATTAAATAAAGAGCGATATGCTCCAGATCCTTTTCTTGGTAATGGCAGAATGATGTTTCGTACCAGAGACTTAGGTCGCTGGACTAAAAATGGTGAGTTGGAGCATTTTGGTAGGGTCGATGACCAAGTAAAAATTAGAGGTTTTCGAGTAGAGCTTGATTCTGTGTCTGCAGTATTGGAAAAAGTGTCTGGCTGTAATCAGGCTGTTGCACTTAAATTTGATAGTCGTAATTTGGTGGCGTTTGTTAGTCCAAGTACGGTTGATGTGGCAGCAGCCAAACAGGCTGTAGCAGAGTCTTTGCCATACTATTGTATCCCTACATTTATAGTTGCCATGGAGACACTACCCAGAACCAGTCGTGGAAAAGTTGATAAAAGAGAGTTGTTAAAAATCGCTCAGCAACATTATAAGCAAGAAGGAGAATTGCAATTAGCGAAAGAGCTTCAGCCTGTCATAATTAGGGAGACATCATAATGGGTAATGTTGCAAGCTTAAAACTACCAGTTGCAGAGCAGATTAAACAGCCAGCAAAAACTAAGCAGATATCTAAGAGAACTGTTAAACGACAAGCAGTAAAAAATAAAAAATTAAATAAAGTTGCGGTAAAGTCTACTCTTACAAGAGGACATTCAGCTAATCAGCCTGTAGATGCATCGAAGATTAAGTTACCCAGTGTAAAGTTACCTAAAAAAACAGGGCCATTACGGCAGCTAGGAAAGCATGAGCACTTAATGCACTACAATCGTCTTGTTTGTTTGGTGGCGCTTGTTAATTTAGGGGTGTTTTTTTTAGGAATAACTCAGTATAACTGGTGGGGAAGTGAAGGAATTGTACTTGGTGCAATTGCCAATATTGTTGTTATTAATATGACAGTTGCCATTGTTATGCGACAACAGTATATAATTAATTTCTTATTTTGGCTTGCTACCCTAGCCCCCACAAGTTGGCCATTATCAGTACGTTGGACTTTAGGTAAAGTCTACCATTTTGGTGGTTTTCATAGTGGTTGTGCGGTAGCAGCCACAGCCTGGTTTGCAGTGTTTGCTGGCTCTATTACCTATCAATATGCTAATGGACTGCCAGGTATATCTTTAGGTTCGGTGGTAATTACCTATGCATTATTAGCAGTGCTGTTATTAATAGTTGTGATGGCCTTGCCTGCAAATCGTGCCCGTTTTCATAATAATTTCGAGCTAATCCATCGTTTTGGTGGTTGGACTGCATTACTAATGTTTTGGATGCAGACGGTCGTTTTTATAAACGATCAAAAAGGAGATAGTACTTTATCCAACGCTTTATTTTCTAGCCTTGGTTTTTGGTTGTTGGTCATAGTCAGTGTCAGCATAATTATTCCCTGGCTTAGGTTAAGAAAAGTACCAGTTGAGATAGAAACTCCCTCATCACATGTTGCGCTTGCAAAATTTAATTATGGTGTGACTCCTTTTCCTGGTTCCTCAATGACTATTAGCTTAAATCCACTAGCAGAGTGGCATGCATTTGCTAATGTGCCAAAACCAGGTGAGGAAGGGTATCGACTAACGATTTCACGTGCAGGTGATTGGACCGGTGCATTTATTGATAGTCCCCCAAGTCATGTGTGGGTAAAAGGTATTCCTACGGCAGGTGTAGCCAATATTGAGAAACTATTTAAACGTGTTGTATATGTGGCAACAGGCAGTGGTATTGGACCATGTTTACCTCATTTATTAGCACAAGAAGTGCCAGCCCACTTAGTCTGGTCAACAAGAAGCCCTCGCGAGACTTATGGCGATGCATTGGTAGATGAAATACTGGCTGTAGAACCTAATGCAACGATTTGGGATACAACTGAAAGCGGTAAACCTGATATGGTAAAACTGGCATATTTGGCATATCGCTATTTTAATGCTGAGGCAGTCATTATTATATCAAATCAAAAGCTTACCTATCAGGTTGTTCATGGTTTAGAGATTCGAGGTATCCCTGCTTATGGTGCAATTTGGGACTCATAAATTACAACCTTAATTTATGACTTAATTTACAAATTTTAATTAATGAGGTATTTATGAGTATTTTAGTTGAGCGCAAAGGTCAGGTTGTTATTGTTAAACTAAATCGCCCTAAATCACTGAATGCATTAAATTCAGATGTCATGGAAGAAATGGTGACTACTTTACAACCTTTAGATCAAGACCCTGATGTAGGGTGTTTTATCATAACCGGCTCAGAAAAAGTATTCGCAGCAGGAGCTGATATTAAGGAAATGGCCAACCAAACTTATATGGATATGTTTTATCAGGATTATTTTGCTGGCTGGGATGGTTTTGCTGCATTACGAACACCGAAGATTGCTGCAGTATCAGGTTATGCATTAGGTGGTGGGTGTGAATTGGCTATGATGTGTGACATGATTTTTGCGGCAGAGTCAGCTAAGTTTGGCCAGCCAGAAATTAAGTTAGGAGTGATACCCGGTATAGGAGGATCTCAGCGACTTACTAAACTGGTTGGTAAAGCCAAAGCTATGGATATGATTTTAACAGGTCGTTTGATGGAGGCGGATGAAGCAGAACGTGCTGGACTGGTAGCACGGATTATTCCTGACGATAAATTATTGAGTGAAACAATTGCTGCTGCAGAAGCGATAGCTGCTTATGGTAAACCTGCCGTTATGGTGGCGAGAGAAGCTGTTGAACGGGCTTTAGAATGTAGTTTGAGAGAAGGGATTTTATTTGAGAGACGAACATTTCATGCGTTATTTGCTACCGAAGATCAAAAAGAAGGAATGAAAGCATTTATTGAAAAACGAAAGCCCTTCTTCAAAAGCAAATAAGTGGTAGTTTCCGCTATATCATATAAGCTTACCTTAAATTGAGTGTTTCTATCTGGGGCTTGTTATGAAAAAGCGGCATCAGGTTTTTCTTGTTTTATTCCTTATGCTCTCAACAGCGATAAATGTTTTCGCCTGTTCAAAGCAAGTTAATGTGGCCTGGAATAAATGGGAACCATTTTTCATGATGGTTGGTAAAGGTAAACCTGATGGGTTAGATGCTATTATTATGGACCTGTTACTTAAGGCGGCAGGTTGTCCTTACAGTTTACAGGAAATTCCTGGTAGAAGAGCATTGCAGCTGCTTAAAGAAGGAAAAGTTGATATGGTCACTGCCGCTTCGATCACCGAAGAGCGGCAAAAATATGGATACTTTTCTGATCCTTATCGACGTGAGGTAATGTTGCTTATTTTCCGTAAAGGAGAAGCTGCAAAATATCCCGCTAAAAGCTTACTTGAGTTATTCAATAAATATGACGTCAAAATTGGTGCCAGTAATGGTGCTTATTATGGCCCAGAATTTCAAAAGTTACTTGAAGATAAACAGTTTAAGCCAAAAATCCATTTAACCACTAGTCCAGAGCAGCGGATGAAGCTACTGGAAGCTGGTCGACTAATGGCTGTTATTGATGATCAAGTAGCGGCAACTTTTTTAACTCGTCAAATGAAGTTGGTTGGCAAGTTTGAGTTTCACCCTTTGGTAGTGCATGATAATAGTATTCACTTATTATTTAGTAAGCGCTCTGTATCTAAAGAAGATGTTGAGTTAATTAATATTGCTTTGTTTCGTTTACAAAAATCGCTTGCCTACCAGAATTTGATTCGAAATTATACGGATATAGCTTCTAATAATTAGCATAATAATTAAGCTAAGAAGGCTGACAGTATTTATTTACTAATGCATAAATGGCGGCAACTGTTTTTGCATCTAAGCACCCTGTATAGGATGCAGGATTAAAATGCATTTGAAATGCTTTCACCACTTGTAGTGTCTGTTTATCTTGTTTGCCTGTTAGTTGGATCGGATAGCCATAGGATTTAAGCTGTTGCTGTATTTCATGAATAGGGGGCAGGGTTTTTCTAAACTGGTTTCGATAATAATCAAGCGTTGCTGTGTCATACCATGCTCCAACTCCCTCTGAATACAAACGTTGCCATGGAAACTTAGGCCCTGGGTCAGCTTTTCTAGCTGGAGCAATATCAGAGTGACCAATTACCCGGGTAGGAGTGATATCGGGATGGCGTTGCAGTATGTCCTTGCATAATAAAATCAATTGTTCAATTTGATCTGCTGGATAGTCAGGAAAGAGTAGCTTTTCTTCAGTAGAGCTTTGTTCTGGTTGATAGACAATCTCAATGCCTATTGATTGATCATTGATATTAATTCTATCTTCCCAGGCACTGACTCCAGCGTGCCATGCTCTTTGTGACTCATCAACCAGTTTAAATACTCGTAGTTCTGCCTCGGGGTAGCTATTGTCAGTTAAATTAGGAATGAGATAGTGAGCGCTAACTTTTGAGGTTAGTGCGGCAACAGAGCTAACAAAGTTAATTGCTGTATAGTGAATCACCAAAAATCGAATCCGACTATTATAGCTTGATGAGCGATAGGTTGAATCGTCGATAACTAGCAATATACCGTGCCCCCTGCTTTAGCCCAGGTGTAAAGTCTTGCCTTGAGTATACAAGGTAGGTAGTGACTGAGGCCAGCTGTTAAGCCAATTAGAGCTGCTTGTTTGCTTATAACCTTCTGAAAATACTAAGTAATTTCAGAATCATAATGTGCCAGCCATAATTCTTCTTGTCTTCTAAATATGAGCATGGACGGTAGTGAAAACTTGGCTCTTGTTCTGGCTCTATTAGTTCAACTGTAAATTTTATTAAAATGACTGTTCAAATAACTAAAACACGGTAGAATTATTTACTTAATAAATAGTAATCTAAAAACTGTGTGAATGTAAAACAAATGATTGATTTAAAGGAAATTTTGATTAAGGGTTGTTCGCAAATATTATGATTTGCGTCACATTATATTAATGAGTAGTTAACAATTTTGAAATAATGATGTTTCTAAATACTGTTGATTTGTTGTTTAATTTGTAACACAAGTTTCTTTTAATGGCAGGAAGCAGGGTGAATATATGGTTAGCTATACGGATGTCGATAACAAAGACTTAGTATGGGACTTAAATCATATCCTTAATCGCAAAAAAGCAATTGATTTTTTTAAGCTGATTGCTGATTGTTTTTGCGTGTACAGCCCAACAGTTGCAAAGCTGTACTCTAACTATGAGGTGATTACTCCAAACAACTACAACAGTGGTTTGGTAATTCTGCCTAATTTCTATTGTTTTCATGATACTTTCAATCATATTGATGAAAGTGCTGTTCTGCCAACTAACATTATGCTAGTTGCCAATACAGTGAATAAAACTAAAAAATTATATATGGTTTTACCAATAAAACAGCAGCAGAAGATATATCCTTTAATTCAGGGACTAGAAGTGCTTAATGAGTTTCTGAAGAAAAAAGGACATCAATTTTTGCCTGTTTTAGTCAATGGTGATTTGAGAGAGTTTCGCTCTCAGAACCCTTGCTTACATTTAAACTTATTAAGGCTGGATAAGCTGCATCATTTATCTGAGTTTCAAAAGCAAGATATAGCTGATACCATTCACAGCCGTGTTGACTCACTTTATAACTTGGCAAACCACGTGCAACAACATATGCAGACTGCATAATAGCTTCCTGATCATAGTGAGCTAAATATTAGACTGCTTATAAATGCCGCATATTTTCTATGCGGCATTATTTTATAAATAATTTTTTAATAGCAACTGTTGAATCCTTTACTCTACATAGAAAATAGCAAACCATTCATTATCATCTACCCATCGTTGAGTGCAAGCTAATCCAGCACTATGAGCTAAGCTGATAAAGTCTGCTGTTGTATATTTGTATGAGTTTTCTGTATGAATAGATTCGTTTTTTGCTAACCGTATTTTTTGGTTATTGATGCTAATAATTTGGTCTACCATGCTGATTAAATGCATCTCAACACGTTTTTTTTCTTTATTAAAAAAAGCTTTGTGAGAAAAAAGCTCAGGATTAAAATTAGCATTTATCAGTCTGTTTAGGTGTAGCAAGACATTTTTATTAAACTCAGCAGTAATGCCTTGGCTATCATTATAAGCTTTATTCAATATTTCAACTGGTTTTACTAAATCTATACCAATAATCAAACCACTATCGTCCCCTAGTTGTTGTTTTAGGCGTTTTAGAAACAGTGTAGCTTCTTCGGGCTCAAAGTTGCCTAAACTTGAACCGGGAAAAAAGCCTACTTTATGATTATACTCTGTGTTTGGCAGGGTTAGTTGCCGGCTATAGTCTAAACAGGCGGCATGTATCTCTAGCCAAGGGTAGTCGTCAGCAAGTTTTTGAGCTGAATTTAATAGATGAGCTTTGGATATATCCAGTGGCATATAAGCTTTTGGTTGTACTGCTTCTAACAGCACCCGGATTTTTTCGCTACTTCCACTACCATATTCAACTAATAGAGTATGATCTCCTACTGCATGGGCAATGGATTCAGCATTATCTTTTAAAATACTTAGTTCAGTTCTGGTTACATAGTATTCAGTTGCTTGAGTAATTTTATCAAATAGTTGAGAGCCTTTTTTATCATAGAAATATTTGGGTTTAATAGCTTTTGGATAAGTCATTAAATCCTGTAAAATTTCTTCATTAGTATTATGATCATTTACTAAACGATCATAGAAAAAAACTGTATTAGTAGACATGGGGGGTTAATCCTTTAACTTGCTAGTCTAATGCCAGTCATTTGCCAGCGATCTTTAGGATAGAAAAAATTGCGATAAGTTGGCCGAATATGGTCATGGGGAGTTAAGCATGAACCACCACGTAATACCATTTGGTTGCACATAAACTTGCCATTATATTCACCAACTTCATCTATAAATGGCTTAAATTTAGGGTAAGGCAAGTATGCTGATAAGGTCCATTGCCAGCCGTGATTAAATAGGTGGTTTATTTCATAGTTGTTTATTTGAGGTAATGGATGATAAGGAGGGTGGGGAGAGCCATCTACCAAGTGGCTGTACCGTTTCGCCACAAATTCCCATTCTTGCTCAGTTGGTAAACGGTGTCCAGCCCAGCGGGCATAAGCATCAGCTTCATAATAACTAATATGGCAAACAGGGCTTTCCAAACTGAGTGGCATGCTGCCATATAAGGTGTATTCATACCACTCATGATTTTTTTGAAACCAATATAGTGGTTTATTTATGCCGCTGCGGCAAATAGACTCCCAGCCATCAGACAACCAAAGCCCTGGTTTTTGGTAACCTTTATCTTCAATAAATTCAAGGTATTCATGGTTTAATACCAGCCGGTTGGCAAAGGAAAATGAGGGTAACGATATTTCATGATGGGGTTTTTCATTATCAAAGCTAAAACCCTTATCCTCATAACCGATGGTAGTTTTTCCTCCAGGAAACTCAATAAATCGAAGAGGTGGATTGGTAATGTTATGGTTAATTTTCGGTATTTTTGTTTGATAACGTGGTAATAATGGGTTTTGAAAAAAATTGTATTTTAAATCGGTTAATATCAGTTCTTGGTGCTGCTGCTCATGATGGATACCCAGAGCCAACCTGAACAGTAACCACTCTCGTTGGTGATCAGATAGTTTACTGTTATGTTTGAGCAAATTTTTTATTTTTTCATCGACATACTCTCGATATGAGTAAACTGTATCTACTGTTGGCCTGGAAAGTAAATGTCGGTTGCATCTGATAAAGGGTTTGCCTACCCCATTATAGTAGGAATTAAATAAATGATGAAAGGCTGGATGAAAAGGTTTAAAGTTGTCTTCCAACTTAGCAAGAATGAATGTTTCAAAGAACCATGTGGTATGAGCTAGATGCCATTTGATTGGGCTCGTTTCCGCAATTGCTTGTAAGTTATAGTCATCTTGCTCTAGAGGTTCACACAATACCCAGGTGTGAGCGCGACAAGTTTGGTACTTTTCTAAGTAGCTCCCCAGCTTTTCGGCAACTGCCGACTTGTTTGTCACAAGCTTATCCTTTGTTTGATAATAAAAAATTTATCCAAACTTAAAGGCTAGCAATTGTTTGTTGGTTTCGTGTGACAGTTTATTGAAAGGGTTTTAAAAGAGCCCTTTAGCCAGTTGTTGATAAACAGTAATGAAGGTTTCCTGCCAGGGTTTGTAGGTAGTTTATATAACCATCCTGACTAACGGCTTGTTCAATGGCAAGTGGGTCTAAAACGGCTTTTTTAATAGGAAGCCCTTGGGTTAACTTGGTTACTATTCTTGGCGAGAACTGAGGCTCAAGAAACAAGCATGTTTTACCTGCAGAGGATAATTTCTTTCTTAATTGGATGATATGGCGAGTACTAGACAACTGGTCAGGTGTTGTTGTGACATTATCAATAATATTGAGTTGGTAATGTTCTGCTAGTAGACCATAAGCATCATGCAACACAAAAAAACCTTTGTGATTAACAGTTGAAAGCAGTTGCTGGTTGTTAAGGTCAGTTTTTCTTAGCTGATCAGCAAACAGGGTAAGGTTAGTTTGCCATTGACTGCGATAGTTAGGATATAGATCAGATAGTGTGTTGGCGATTGTGTGGGCTGCTCGTAGTGCCTGTTTTGGGTCTAGCCATATATGTAGTTTACTGGCATAGCTATGGTGATGATGATCGTGGTGTTGTTGATGGTTAACTGGAGCCAAGCCTGTTACTGATGCCTCTAGGTCCATTAAAGAGACTGTTGGCTGGTTAAGTGAGCGCTTAGCCAGAGGCTTTTGTAAAAACACTTCCATTTGAGGACCGATCCAAAAAACCACATCTGCTTGGCGAATTTTGGTAAGATCTGATGGCTTCAGCGAGTAGTGGTGTGGTGAGGCTGAAACAGGTACTAATACATTTGGTGTTGTAATATTGCCAGTAATTGCTTTAGCAATAAGTTGGATAGGCTTTACTGATACCAAAATGTTGATTGCTGGCTGGGCCTTGTCAGAAACGGCGCTTTGTGCGGCTGTTTGCCAGGTTAAACACAGGCTAGGAAGACAGATAATGGCTATCAATCGGATAAAACCTAATACTAATTGCTTAACTTGTTGAGTGTTGAACAAAATCCTAGCTCCATATCGCAACTCACAAGCATTCAGCTAAAACGCTTGCATTTGCCATCACCATTACTGACAAAATGTGTTGCTTAAAGAAAAGTGTTTAGCAAGACTTTTGTTTAGCATCTGTATGAAATGTTATACTATAACGCTAATTAGACAATAACTTAGTCACTATGTCTAGATTTGATAAACAAACTTTACTGCTTACTCCTCACGACCATGGTCAGTGTATTGAAGATGCACTGGAGCGGGCTGATGAGCTGTGTAAGAAAAGTGGCGTTAAGCTAACAGAGTTGCGCCGTCAAGTACTGGAGCTGGTTTGGCAGAGTCATAAACCACTGGGTGCTTATGACATTTTAGCATTGCTTTCTGACCAGTCAGGAAAAAAAGCAGCCCCTCCTACGGTATACCGAGCGCTTGATTTTCTTCAAGAACAAGGCTTAGTCCATCGAATCAGCTCGCTTAATGCTTTTATTGGCTGTCCTATGCCTGAGCATCAGCATCGGAGCTATTTTCTCATTTGTCGTAATTGCGCAATCGCTATGGAAATTAATAGCAATACACTAGCTAAAGAGCTGAATCTGTTTGCTCAGCAAGCTGGGTTTACGGTGGAAAATGAAACTGTTGAAGTGGTAGGGCTGTGCCCTAACTGTCAGGAAGAGCAATCAAATGTACCTGATTAATTAACATATGGCTAAGTTACTTGTTTCTTTAACCAATATTGATGTTAGCTTTCAGCAGCGGCAAATATTGCAAGGTGTTAACTTAACTCTGCATCAAGGGGAAATTGTAACCTTGATTGGCCCCAACGGTGCCGGAAAAACCACCTTAGTTAAATTGGTATTGGGGCTAGTTGATCCAGGCAGTGGTGAACGATTTCAGCTGCATAATTTGCGCATTGGTTATATGCCTCAACGGCTGCATATCGAGCCTACTTTCCCTCTCACAGTAGAGCGTTTTTTAGCATTAGCAGGTCGTTATTCAACTAAAGAAATTACAGCAGTGTTAGAGCGAGTGGGTGTATTACGACTGCAGAAGAGCCCGGTTCAAAAAGTGTCTGGTGGTGAGATGCAACGTATTCTGCTTGCACGTGGACTGTTGAGAAAACCTCAATTGATGGTGCTTGATGAGCCAGTTCAAGGGGTAGATATCAATGGCCAGAAAGAGCTTTATCAGCTTATTAAGTCAATTCGCAATGAAACAGGATGTGGGGTTTTGATGGTTTCCCATGATTTGCATTTAGTGATGGCTGCAACTGATCGGGTAGTTTGTTTGAATCGTCATATCTGTTGCTCAGGCTCTCCTTCGCAAATAAGTAGCCATCCTGAATATTTAGCACTGTTTGGTGAGCCAGAAAAAGAGTTAGCTGTATATACCCACCATCATGACCACAAACACGGAGTTGATGGCAAAGTCATTAACTCAAAGACTTTATAAACATCAAATTCACTAGCATAAATTAAATAACAGCAAGTTATATGGTTGATTTTTTTTGGTTATTAAGTGATGCCTTGCTGGCTGGGATAGGCGTAGCAATTGTGGCAGGGCCATTAGGGTCGTTTATTGTGTGGCGACGAATGGCGTATTTTGGTGATACTTTGGCTCACTCTGCTCTATTAGGGGTGGCATTGGGCTTTTTGTTGCAGGTAAATCTTACTCTGGCTGTGATAATAGTTTGTTTATTGCTAGCTATATTATTGGTTTCGTTGCAGCAGAAGCAGATGATTGCTTCAGATACCTTATTAGGTATTTTGGCGCATACTTCTTTGTCTTTAGGCTTAGTTACAATCAGCTTGATGGATAGCACAGAGATTAGTGACAATTTAATGGGATATTTGTTTGGAGAACTGCTGGCAGCGACTAAAACAGATATTGTTTGGATTATTGCTGGCGGAGCACTTGTTTTGGTGGTGCTTTATTTACTATGGAAACCTTTTCTTGCAATCACCGTGGATGAAGACCTTGCTAAAGTCGAAGGGCTGCCTGTCGCGTGGTTGCGGTTAGCACTGATGCTATTAATTGCGTTAGTCATTGCTGTGGCGATGAAAATAGTTGGGATGTTATTGATAACATCGCTAATGATTATCCCTGCTGCAACAGCTCAGCGCTTTGCTAAAACACCTGAGTGGATGGCTGTTGGAGCTAGCCTAATAGGAAGCTTAGCTGTATTTAGTGGGCTGTTGGTTTCTTATCATTGGGACACACAAACAAGTCCTACAATCGTAGTGTGTGCAGGAGCATTATTTTTGTTGGCTGCAATTATGCCAACTTTGTCACAGTTATTTAAGAAGAGCCTAAAAAGAGTAGAATAATTGTTAGCTTAAAGGTTTGTTACACAAATAAAGCCAGTCATAGATTTAAAGGTTTGCTTAGATAAGGTATTATGTAATCCAGTTTAACTTTATGTTGATTGGCTGTTTATTTAACAATGACATGAGGTATTCAGCTAAAAGTGCACAGCTAAATTAATCAACCAAATGCTTGATTATTTGACCTAGCACTTTATATAGCTCAATTAGATATCTCGACATTTTGTTACTTTCATTGGTTATATCCTAGCAGTGCATTTTACATGAGAAGCGCTTCAATAAGATTAAGAGCGTTAATCAATAGTTAGTTAGCTCTGCGTATACACACTAAAATAAGATAAACTTTGAGCGTTGCTCAAACCAAGCAAAAGAAAGATAATTTTGTGTACCAGTTAAGTTTTCCCGGGGCTATGAAAAAGTTTGCTTTAAAGGCAGTGAGTCAGCAAATTCTTATTGGCATTACTGCCTTGGTAGTGGGCTGTCAGATAACTACGCCTGTACAAAAGCAGTCGCCAATAGGCTCTCAAACCACACAAGCTAAGGTGGTAAGTAAGTCAGTAGCTGTGCAAACCAATCTTACAGCTGTACAAGCTGAGCCAGACCATCGCGTGGCTAAAATCCAGCTGGAAACTGATCAACTGGCTAATAAAATTAAACGCTTGATAGAAACTGGCAATTTAACTAAGCCTGTCTCAAATAGTGCATTAACGACTCTCCACCAACTGGAGAGGGAGCAGCCTGATCATCCGGAGCTGAGTAACTTAAAACAAACTCTTGCCAGCCGCTTGATGAGAGTGGCTTATCATGAATATAGTCAGAACAATCAAGCTAAAGCTTTATACTATGCAAATGTGGCTCAACAAGTGCTACCTGATATTGCGGGTGGGAAAGAGCTAGTTACTCAAATTCGGCAGCAAGTGCAAGCACAAGTGGCAGCTGCAGTTAGAAATAATAAGACAACTGGCCGAGTAACAATTATTCAGCCTGCAGCCGAAGGAGATGATTCTCTAATAGCGAAAACGCTGTTTGAGTCACTGAGTGATGAGCAGCGTAAGGTATTAGCTGAGTTACCTCAAGATATTAACTCAGTTCTGCTCAATATAATTATTTTAAACCAGAATGAAGTCCAAGATCGTTTATTCGATGTGCGTTATGTGCTGGATAGTATTGTCGATCAAATGGTTAAAGAGAACGCCCGAGCAGTGGTCACTACTCGTTCGATGAAGGATTCAAGGTGGCTGGCGGCATTATTAAAAACTCGAACTCGTCAGGTTAATCCCTATTTTGAGCTACATCTATTAAAGCGGGTTAATAAAGAGCTAAAGCCTCATATTGCACTTTATGCACAATAGGGGGGCTCACAATAAAATAGCCTTCCATTCGGACTGCGTTGGAAGGCTAACGATATTAAACCTACGCCTTGGTTATATTCATTAAAGACGGCAGATATTGCCTTCTCATTTTCTGCCAATATACTCTAGCCATTAAACCAGCCAATAATAATGCCATGAAGGTTTCCCAGCCTATTCCTGATATATGATGGCTTTGGTTACCCGCTAATGCTATTGACCAGCCAAAATAGTTTATAGTGGCATCTAGGGCTAAACCACTGAAAATAGCTGTGCTAATAACGCCAATTAAACATGCAACGAGTGAACGTTTGCCAAGCTCTCGGCCAATTACTCCTAGGGTAGCAATATTAGTGGCAGGGCCTGCGAGCATAAATACCAGAGCAGCGCCTGGTGAAATACCAGCTAACATTAAACCCGCTGCTAGAGGGGTGGAAGCTGTTGCGCAAATGTACATGGGAATGCCAATTAGCACCATAACTGCCATGGCAATTACACCATTACCCCATTCTAAGAAAAAAGTTTGTGGCACATAACTAGTTATCAAAGCAGCGCCCAGTAAGCCAATGAGTAGCCAGCCTGCGGTGTCAGCCAGTAAGTCAGTTGTAGCAAACTTTAAAGCAGCTATTAATTTTTGATACAGTGAATTCGCTTTTTTAACCTGATTATTGTTGTTATTTTGGCAGCTGGGTTTATTTTTTTGTGTACAGCAACTACTACAGCTTGAGCTACTAGAGAGATCTTCATTTAATTTATTTTCAAATAAAGTAACAAGAATGCCAGAAGTTATTGCACTAAAAATAGCTGCAATAGGCCTGGCAATTGCCATAATGGGGCCCATCATTGCATAAGACAAGCTAACGGAATCGACGCCTGTTTCTGGGGTTGCTACCATAAATGCGGTAGTGGCACCTTTTGATGCTCCTGCTCGACGAACACCTATTGCTGCTGGAATAACTCCGCAAGAGCATAGAGGTAATGGTGCCCCAATGAATGCGGCTTTAAAAACACTACTAAAGCGGCCGCGTTTAAGGTGTTTCTCCACCCATGCGGGGGGGAGAAATACTTTAATTAGGCCAGCCATAAAAAAGCCTAATAATAACCAAGGGGCTGACTCAGTAAATAGTATCCAAAACTGGGTAGCGACTGTCACTGTAGGTCCTCCAATATTACCAAAGTGTTGTCAGTATTTTAGTGAGAGTTGTTGATAGTCACTCTGGTATAGCTAATCACCCTGGCAGTATAAACCTTAGAGTTAGCTCTAGGGTCAAGGGTATATCCAATAAATTACTTGAAGTTGACGTTACCAGTCAGGTGAAGCAAGTCGTCTTTGATTTAATTGATTTTTAGCTGGGCAATTGCTTTATTGGCTGGAGCACAAGCTTGAATTGACAGACATGAAGTATAAATTTGGAGAATATGGTCTCCGACAAAGCCAATATAGTGAGACTCGAAAAACACTTTTTGTTTGGCGCCTTTTACTTTTACATTAAATGTAGAAAAAGGCACATTATCAAGCTTGATAGAAGTTGGCCCTGATAAGGGAGTTTTATGTTCAATTTTGATAGTTTCCTGCTGAAAGGATAAAGGGTCTTTTGCTTTTATTGGCAAGTTAGCTTTGGCTAATAAACCAATGACGAACATGACATCTGTGTTAGGCTGCTCGATCTCAACAAAGGTAGACTCCTCTAAGGCAACCCACACTTTTTTGGCGTTTGTGCTGGTTAGTTCTTCCTTTACAGGAGGGATATCAACTTTCCAGTCTTTAGGGATTTCTAATTGTACAGTTGTTTGACTTGCTGCAAATACTTGAGCTGCAAGTATTAAACTTAACCCACAAACAGCTTGCTTTAGTTTCATCAGAATAACTACCAATTCTGTACTCACTGATTACAGTGTAGATGAAACCCCTTGAATGTGAGGTGGTTTCTTTAATTGGGCAAAGGGATAGATTAGAGCTATAGCAAAAAGTTTGGCTGATAAATTTGGTAATATGTCTTGGTTCTAAATCCTTCATTAATCATTTTTTATAAATGCTTTCCTGGCATTTACCTCCATCCGGCTAATAGCTGTTCTGACTTGATCCAGTCAGCTTGAATTGGTTTTATTATCGTTGCTAAGTAGTATCAGTCATCAATTATTTTTTATGGGTTTATGGGGCGTTGATAATAGATCGCCGCCCCAAAAAGTCATTATGTTGCTGGTTCAAGTCAGTTACTTTTTGGAAACCAGCTCAGACATGACCGTTTGTTGGTGCTTTTCTGTTGCATAAGTGACAGGTGACTGTACTTCAGTTGCTGCTTTTAGTGCATCTCCAACTGTTTTACCTGTAGAAATATCAGTAGAAGCTTGCTTAACTCGGTCAACTATAGGCTGTAAGCCTAATGAAATATTACCTGTCGCTTCAGTTTTATTCACTGACCCAGAAACGTTAGTTGTCTGGATACTGCCATCAACATCAACTGAGTCGGCTGCAACTGTGGTTCCTGTTAAAGTAGCATCACCGCCAACAGTTAACTGCTTAGCCTTTATTCCTGCAGCTTGTTCTACTGCATGAGAATTGCTGGTTTTAATATCGGCTTTGGCATCGAACTGATAAGTTAACAAATCTTTAACCTGTCTAATTATATTTAAGATAGGCAGATTTTTCTCTGCCGCATCAGCAAAAGTAATGGTTCCTGCAGGTCTTTTTACTTCTACAGAAGTATCGACTTCAGTGCTGATATCTTTGCTTTTCAGGCTAGTTGCTGTTAAATCACCACCCACTTTTATGTCAGTATTACCAGTAACAGTAGCATTCGTTAAAACTAAGTCATTATTTACAGTTACTTTGCCTTCACTAATTTGCAGCTGGCTGCCTTGGTGATTTACTCGGTCGATATCCTTGTATTCAACACCCGTTTTACTTTCTAAGCCTAAGGCGAAGTCTGCTTGCACTTTAAATTGCTGGTGTGTTGAAGTAGACGCATCTAGCTGTATATTTTCAGCTGACACTTGCCCTTGGTTTGCACTTAAATGAGTACCGACAAATCGAGCATTGTTATCAATTTGTAGATCAATGTTATTAACCTGAACATGACCACCCTTGCGTGTGACTACATCTCTTTTGTCATAGCCACCACCAATACCATTTTTGTAGTTTCTTCCCTCAGCCTTAGCTTTCTCAGCTTTATCTAAACTGCTGATTCGGTCATCAATGAGTGTTGCTTCTAAAGGGTTAACGGCTAATTTAGCATTCCAGCCATTACCTTTCACTGTTGATGTGGTGGCTTCATGAGTAAAGTTTTTAGCGCGTACTTTCAAAGAGTTTGCGTTAATATCAGTGCCGATGAAGGTTATATCACCATTGTTAGTAGTAACTTCAATTGCACCACCACTCATTGAGCCAGCTTGTTGCTCTGTTGTTGTATAGTCGGCGCGGCTAAACTCTAAGTTTAATCCACTGGTTCGTTCATTAGTTAGCTTATGTTTAGTAAAAGGCTTGGTTTTCCTTTTTACAATAAAATTATCCAATGCTTTATGGTCGCTGTTAATAGAAACAACATCTTTTTTCTGTTCTATACCTAAACCTGCATTATTGATGTTTTCATTGATAAAGCTGGTATTGGTAATTGCTTGAAAATCAACACCATCTTTACCTGTTAGTGTGACTTTTGCATCAGAGCCAGCTGCAATATTAGCACCTTGGATAACAGTTTTATCTTCACCAGAGACGATATTGATTCCCTGCTTAGAGCTTATATTACTAACAATAGCGGTTTGACTGTCTGACTCAGTATCATTCCATTGTATATCGGCGCCAATATTTGCAAAGCTTTTAGCTCGTTTAAGCTTATTGAAGGCGCCATTCTTCAAACTTTTTGATTTGTCTTTTTTGTTTGTATCTTTTGATTGTGTCTTATCGTCTTCAGATTGATCTTTTGAAGCAAGCTCATTTTTATCTTTTTGGTCAGAGTCACTCTTATCAGTAGCGTTAGTATTCTCTTTGCCTCTTATGTTAGCTTCATCATTATCAGCCTTAATACCTAACTCAGCTGCAACCTTGTGATGAGATACATTACTGCTTTCTGAATCATAAACAGCCAATAATTCAGTACTGCCTTTTTCAGCAATAAAGTCTGTTTTACCTTCTACATTAACTTGAGTAGCTTCTAAGGTAATATCACCATTTTTAGCAGTGAAACGAATATCACCACCTGCTGTTATAGTACCAACTTTGTGAGTGGTTGATGACTTTGTTGCTATTTTGTCTTCATAGTTGCCGGCAATGCCAAATCCCTTAGTTGACTTTACTCTTGTATCATCAATATTTTGTTTAGTTTTAGAAGCAACTTCAGTACCTTTTTTATAAACACTGCTTGAAGTCACTTTATCTTTCAGTTGTCCAAACTTTGAAGGTTTATTCGATTTTGAAGAAAATAAGTTTGTTGCTTTATTTTTGGCTTTACCAAATAGATTATCTGATAGTTGGTCTGTCCATACATCTCCTTTTTTATTTTTGCCAATCTTAAAGCTTAACTCACCACCTGCCTTAAATGTGCGATCTGATGAAGTTGAGGTATTTTTTGCCGTTGCAAAAGTAAAATTATTTTCTGAAACACCTAAAACATCACTGCCAGCAGATATGTCGACGCCTTCTAGATAACCTTCACCCACATTAAATAATACGTTGCCACCTTTGGCATTAATACTTCCCATAACAGCAGTAATATCTTCACTGGAACCGTTATTCCAATGGTATTCGCCTTTAGCCGTGACACGAAGGTCTTTAGTAGTTTGCGTTGCAAGACGTGTACTACCAGAACCACCCTCAGCAAATGATGAAGAAATAGCTGAATTGTATGCTGCTATGTGGTTGTATTGATCTGCATTGATGACTATATCACCTGAAGTTGTCTTAAGGTTTGAGCCCTCTAGAATTAGGTTCTTGCCCGTTAAAATAACTTGCTTGCCACTAAGAGTGCCAGAAACCGCCGCTTTATTGGTTGTTTGGCTGTTGCTTTGGTCATATCCACCAGCTAGGTTAAAGCCAAAATCAGGATCAATGTGTTGAGTTTCAATAGAGGTGGGTAAAACACCGTTTCTAATATCTTTAACTTGATCATCATAAACTGTTTTTAGGCTAGGGTTGATGGTAAACCCTATGCTGCCAAAGCCAGTTTCTGATGTAGTAGTAACTGTATTGGTGTTTTGAACAGCAGTTTGTTCAATATTTTTAGCAGATAGCTCTATGCTGCCACCAGCATTGATGTTACTGGCTTGATCAACAATATTATTCTCTGCATTAAGCTGAATATTTCCACCTGCATTAAAAGTATTCACTACCGCATTAGAAGCAGACTGAGTAGATTTTTCATTATTGTAATTAACGTTAAAGTCATTACCAACACGCTCTACCCCAGCATAGTAGGTAACACCTGCTGTCGTTTCTGTCGTTTCTTGACTATTAGTTTCAGTATTGTATGTTGCTTGGTTATCAATTTCTTTTGCGGTTACAGCAATGTTATTGGTTGCAGTTAAATCAGCACCGTTAGTTTTAAAGGTTTCTTTGGTTTCTATATTAATGTTGTTTCCCGCAGCTAAACCACCTTTGACAACTGTTGATTTATCATTTTCTTCAACAGTATTAGTGACCTTTATGCCAATAGTACCACTAGCCTCACCTGCATCATCATTTACATTTCCTTCGGCAAAAAATGTAGTGCTATCAGTATTCGTGTTAGATGAATCAGTATTGAAAGCAGCTTCAATAATAATATCACCTATCGCTTTAATGTTTAGGTCTTTAGCTGCTTTTACCAGGCTACCCACTATTTGAGAATCTTTGGCACTTGATAGTTGAATGTTTGTATCAGATAAAACCTCTGACCCAACTGCTTCTGTTTTTCTTGTATCAGAGTCTTTATTAGAAGTTGCTATACCAATGAAACGGTTTTTATACTCTGACAGATCTGCTTCGCTGACATTTGTTGCATTATCGATAGTAATTGACTCTTTTTCAGTTAATGCATATGCGCCTTTCTCTCCTGAAACAGTACTGCCTTGAATGCGGATATTGTCTTCAGCATTGATGAATAGTTCACCACCAGCCTGAACTGTAGACCGTTCATTTAGCATATCATCGCGATTTGAGCTACCTGAAGAGCCCCAAAAGGCTCCACCTACCGTATCGCCGCTATATGAATTTTGGCTACTGGTTTGACTGTATTGGCGAGTAGTGATGTTTACATCATCATTGGCATCAAGAATTATGTTTCCTTCAGCAGATAATTCAGTTGCAGCAAGGGTTATTGATTTATCTGATTGAATGGCTAGATTTTCTCCTGCAGAAACTGTTGTTCGACTAACCGTTTGTTTAGTATTTTGATTATTTGAAGTTTGGCTTGTGAAACCATCAGAATTACTTGACTTATTCTTATTTGATGAAGTAATAACACGACCAATGAGTTCGACTCCTCCTTGAGTATTAGCATGAAAATTATTTTTTGCACTAATTTCTGCACCTTCAGCAGTTAAATTATTTCCAGCTAAAATATTAATACTACCATCAGAAACCACATGGGCTGCTGAAAGCTTAACTGAGTCATTTACATTAAGATCAATATTGTTGCCTGCTACAAGACTGGTTCTATTTAAATCTCTACTTACTTGATTTCTATCTTGCTTTCTACTTGTTAATGACCAGCCTTCGTTCTTTGTTCTTAAAGAGTATGAGTTTGAGTGGCTATTTAAGCTATCAGTTAAAATAATACTTCCTTTTGTCTGTGATTTAATGCTGTTTTCAGCATTAAGCCTGGCGCCATTAGCCTCTAAATTGCCTTCTGAATTAAAGGCAATATTTTTACCTGCATTAATAATAACACCTTGTTTGCTTACGGTTTTAGTATTATCACTAGTGTTTTTTTCATATAGCCTATTCCACTCATAAAAATCTATATTGGTCTCAATAGTGTTTTCTACAGAGTTTAGCTTGATATCATTCTCGGCAGTTAGATTAATACTATTGCCTGCTGTTAAGTTAGATCCATCTAATGTTGCTTTGCTGCCAGCGTTAATATTAATATCACCTATTGCAGCTAGCTGAGTAGTGTGACTACGCTTTATTGTTTGGGTATTTGTAGTTGTTGTTTCTCCAATATCTGTGCCGGCGAAATCTTCATGTAATTGATAGTCTCTTTTAGTATTAGTTTCGATTGTAGATAAACTGTTAAGGTTAACCTGCTTATCAGCAGCTATTTTTATATTTTTTGATTCTACAGTTGCTGCCTTCAGATTAATATTGTCTTTGGCTATTAAATCAATTTTCTCCCCACTCTGCAGCTTGGCTCTCTGTATAGATTGATTGTTATTTGTTTTTTTTGCTTCAATATTTATATTACCTGCAGAAGCTATAGAGATTGACTCATCGGCCTGAATATGAGTACCACTTAAGTTAACACCCGCACCTTGAGCAGTATTCACTATTCGAATGCGGCCTGCTTGCATGGCACCTAACAGCTGAGCATCAAAACTGCTAACCGCTTGGGTTAACGGTTTAATAGACTTAATAGCCCCAGACTGCTGATCGTAATCTACCTGGTTTAAACCAGCAATTATATTAAGCTCTTTACCTGCCTTAACTTGACCGTTAACTGTAACTTTCGGTGCAACCAGGTTCAGTACAGTATCTGCCGCTGACACATTACCTGTTACATGTAGGCTGGAATTTTGATTATTAACATTGAATGACTTTATTTCACCATCACTAATAGTAGGTTTACCAACAGCTAATGTGGCATTTGGTGTATTAATAAAACCACAACCATCACAGCTAATACCGTTAGGGTTAGCAATGATTAATTTAGCCGAATTACCTAATACTTCTTGTAAGCCCAGAATGGTAGAGGGATTTTTACTAACAACTTCATTTAAGATAACTGAGGCAGCTTGGCCGTTTAAGTTAGTATTTGCTTTTAGAGATTTATTTAGTATTTGTGAGTGTGTCTTAGATGTCGCGTTATTTAAAATCGCACCTTCTCGGCTGACATTATATTTATTGAACTTATTATGGGATAAGCCTTTGCCATTTGGTTTTGCTATATTAACGACATCGACCCCATTTTGCTGGGTAACAGTAGTATTGCTATTGGCAGGATTAATTCCTCCTGCAAAGACAGCATGAGTAGTTGTTGCTAGAGCCGCAACTATTGCTAACTTTAATTTACCTTTGCCGCTTAATCCGGGTAATAATTTACTCATGCTTATTTCTCCGTCCACAAAGTAAAAACTTTCTAGGGAAGCAAACAGTGATAAAGTGTCTGCGCCAAAAATATTTCAAACTTGCTGTGGATGATCTTGAGCTGGAAGAGGGGTAATTTTTTGGTCTCAAGTCATACAGATGTTTAACTTGATGGGAAGTATACTGATCATTTAATAAACGCGATAAAAGAAAAAAACTATATGTTTAATTAAGAAAAATAATGGTCAGAAAGCTGTCACATATAGATTTTGAATTGCTGGAAATCCATCAGATTGATAACAACTAAAAGTAAAAATTTGTTTTTATATAAGCAAATGTTAGGTTGTTTTAATAGCAAAAGTGAATTGATGTTATGCGAGAGATACTGAGAAAATACGGTTAAATCAATAATTTATAAGTGCAGATTCGCTGTGAGCTATGTTATAAAAAAATTATATTGTGATATCACGCACATATTATAAAGCTAACAAGCTGCTTAGCCCTATGAAAGATTTGTTGTTGTGACTATATCACTGAGTGAGCTAATCCAAATAATCTTACGCTGTAAATTAATATTTTTTTGGAATTAAAAAGTAGTGTTTGAATTTTCTTTATTTTTCTACCAATTAAGGGAAAATCTAATCAATGCATGCCAGCCCTCCTGATTAAAATTGTCTGGTTTTTTTAAAGAACGGGCTAGCTGGATATCAAGCTGAGAGGTTTGTTCCCAATTCAAGGTGATTCCTGTCGTGATACCAGCAAGTTCTCTAGCAGAGATGTCACCACTTTTAGCCACTCGACCAGTATCTAAACCAATATAAGGACGCCATTGAAGTTCTTTTGTAATCAAGCTAACCCAGGGGGCGTAAAGAGTGTTTTGCCAGTAAATTCCTTTACTGGCGCTGGCACTTTGATCTCTAAAACCTCTCACGGTATAGGGGTTGCCTATTTGTAATTGCTCGGTGCCTGGTAGCAGGTCGCGGCTGAATTGCCCTGAAAGCAGGCTAGTAAATTGCCAGTTATCTGAAAAAGCTTTAATCACATTGATACTGTAGCGCCATTTTTCAAACTGAGAGTCAGGAGGGTCTGTGTTATCACCACCGATAATGCCAAGCCCCTGGCTATAACCTAGCTCAGAAATCCACAGGGCTCCAAGCCCTATACGAAACCAGTTAATAGAAACGTCGGCAATTGTCAGGTCGTGACTACTAATAGTAAGCAGTAGAGTATCTACAAAATTTCTTATTTTTTTATGGGTTAATTGCCCAGCGAAACTGATTTTATTTTTTTGATCACGAAAAGCTACATAGTCTACTCTGCCGCCTTGCTCTCTGGTAAAGCCTGTTGCATCTAGCTCCACAGATAGGTCTTCAATGGGTGTTAGGTACTCAAACTCACTGGCAAATAAAGAGAAAGTCCAATACCCGTAGGGAACAGACCAACTTATAGACTTGCTTTCATTATCCTGTCGGGCAAACCAGAGTTGATGGCGCCAACTCAAAAATAAATTATCATTCAAACCAAACAGATTATCGTAGCTAAAGCCAACACTGCCAGACTCCCTGCCTTCACTGTAATTATCTCCGCTTATGTATAAATGCCATGGTTTTTCATCTGTGTTATTGACTACTAGCTTGCTAGTACCAAAGGTACTTCCTGGTGCTAAGTCAACAGTAACATCGTTAGAAGCTAGTCGATTAATTTGGTCAAGCCCTTGCTCTAAATCTCTAATATTGAAAGTATCTCTATATAATCCTGGAATAGCAGTATTAATATTAACAGGACTACCTTTTGCGTGGGTTACTTCAGAAATTTTTCCTTCTACAATGGGAATCACCAAGTTGATGTCATCATCTAGAACGGGCTTTAAAGGTCGACTGGTAATATAACCACCTTCAATATAAAAACGAGTGATATCTAGAAGTAGTTGATTGATTTTCTTTGCTGTCAGACAAGCGTTTTCATAATGGCTGGTTAGTTTTCGTTGTGCTTCGCTAGAAATAAGATCAACGTTTTGTAAATTCACTTTATTAACATTAATACATTGAATATCGTCGAACTGCTTTTCTTCTGGCTCATATTTAAGCTCCTGGCCTGGAGTGAACTGTTGTTTTTTCTTTATTTCTTCAGCCTTCTTTCGTTGTTCCTCATCTAAAAGTGGGTTTCTTACGCTAGTCATAGATGCAGGAAGATCAACAGCTAATACGCTTTGATATAAAAAGCAGTTGATGGATATCAAGTATGCTGATAGCTTATATCTTTTTGTTTTTATAATTGAATACATTACTTTTTTTTCTTATTAAATATTGTCTTGCTGGTGCTGAAATAGATGAATACTATTCCATTGGGGATAATGAGTAATTCAAATTGTAGTAAAGAAAAATTAACATGACACTTATAAGATAATCTCAAGTAAAGATTGGCGCGGTGGTTGCTGCACTATTGGGTTATACTTTTTTCCTACTGATATGGAAATCACATGATGACTGTAAACTATGGATGAATCAGCCTATCAAGCTGAAATAAACCAGTTGAAAAAGGAACTTGCTGAGTTGCAGGCTCAGTTTAGCAGTAGAGCCAGCCAGTTAGCAGCCAAGCTTGATTCCATTAGTATACAACTTGAACAAGGGCAATCTGACAGTTTGTCAGCTAAAAACCATGATGCTGCTCAAAGTCATTATAGTGATAGTGCTATTGAACAGGATAGTCAGTATCAAGTAGAACTGGAACTGGAAGATGTACAATTAGAAGAGCCGACTCAGGTTGGAATAGACGCATCCGAAGTTTCATCTGCATCATCTTTAGATGATCAGTATCAATATTTAGAACCCCAGCAAAACGTTGCTGAAGAACAGGCAACAGGGATATATCAGCAAGTAACACTTAGCTCAGAAGTAAACACAGATACATCCCAATCCACTGAGGAAAGATCAAATAAGTTCATTGATGCTCTTAACTGGTTGGTTTCTGCTGTAGTTTATATAGGCCCCTTGGCGCGATTAATTGAGCAAATCACCCTTATCTATAAACACTACCAAGAGCAAGGTAAAGCCCCTGTATTTTTAATGACAGCCGCAGGTATTACCACGCTGGTGATAGGCTTTGGCTATTTATTGCAGTATTCATTTACCGAGTTTTTACCCTTTTACGCAAAATTTGTAGTCTGTTATCTAGCAGGCATTGCAGTATCATCCCTTGGCTGCTGGCTTTGTATCAAAAAACCTGCATTTAGTGAATATGGTTCAAGCTTGATTGGCTTGGGAATTATTATTGACTATTTAGTTACTTATTTTATTGGTCCATATTTTGAAGTTGTTAGTGACTTAACCAGTTTTCTTATATTTGGTATTATTACATTAGTATCTTATGGGCTGGCCCTTATTTTTGAAACAAAAGTAGTCGCTACTGTAACCTTATTAGGAGGATCACTTTCACCAATTGTAACAGGTGAAAACATAGTTGTTGATCAAACTTTTGTTCTTTATTTATTTTTGCTGGCTGTAGCCAGCTTGCATCTTGCTTGCCGGATTAGCTGGCGTATACTGGCTAATATTACTTTATTTACAACATTAGGCTTGCTTGAATATGGAGGATATTTTTGGAATAACTTTAATCTGGCAAGCGTCTTCTTTCTGTTTGGCTTTTTCTATCTATTCGGTTATAACTGGAGTATAGAAAATAAACAATTTAAGTCATCGTTAGCACCATTCGATCTTATTGCTATAAACAGCATTTTATTTTACTTTGTTTATGCTTGTTTTAGTTTGCCTGCCAGCAATCTAGTAGCTGGTGTTATATTGTTGATAAATGCAGCCATAGTGGCCTTTTTATTTCAATATTTTAGCCTGAGAACTACTGTACTTGGTCCTGTTGTTTCATTAGTAGCCTCACTGCAATTAGCTTGCGCATTATTTGCCTTAATACCACTAAATTGGTTTGGTATCCTGTTGGGTGTTGAAGGTTTAGCTTTAGTTTACTTTGGCCATAATTACCAAGCTTACTATCTAAGAATTGAAGGCTATTTTCTTTATGCGATTGCACTAATAAAGCTAGTTGCAGATGTTATTTTTGCTGACTGGTTAAGTGAAAGCTTCCTGCTTATGGATGTGTTACTACCGTTGATGGGACTTATTGGCTTGCTTTGGGGATGCTTTAAACTTAATCAGCACTATCTTGATGAACAAAAATCATTTGAAAAAATTATTACAAATTATGCTAATGAAGGTGTCAGTCTAGCTGGCATTTGTACTTGGTTAATTGTGTGTTTTATTAGTAATTTAAATTGGTTGGCAATGAGTGCAGTACCTATTCTGGTTTGGTTGATGTGGCGTAACCGATACTATCAATTAAGGCTGACCGAATGGCTTGCTTATATAGTTCCTGTAATTAGTTTGATTACAGCGATTAATTTACTAAGCAGTTTTGGCGTAAATAATCAAATAACTTATTATTGGCTAGCGCAGCCAATGATAAGTTGGTTCAATTGGTTGTGTGTTATAGTCGCCTTCAGTTTAGTTAATCAGCTTAGTTTTGTTGACCAATTTAAGCTTAACTCAACAAAGTTGGTTAACCTTTATCAGGGGATAGCTTATGCAGTAATACCTGTGTTTTTGGCTTTAGATATTATTAGTTTATGTCTCAGCCATATTTTTACTGGCCAGTATCCAGTCATTGGTAGTCAATTATGGTATAATTTTGCAATTAATTTGATAATTATTAGTGCTTTTTTATATGTGCTGATTAATTACCTGAAGCCTGATAATGATAGTCTTTATAAGCAATACCGACTTATTTTATCTGAGCCATTAGCGATTGGCTTATCAGTGTTTTTCTTGTTGAGTGTGTCAGCACAGTATCAACTGGTTTGGTTGAATCTGGCAATTATTCCTTGGGCAGTATTACTTTTTGGATCTCTTAAGTTAAAACTAAAGGTAAGTGAACTTTTTGCTTGGTTGCATCCATTGTGTTTTATAATTGCTATTGTTAAAGGAGGGATACAAGTAGGCTCATTCCATTTTTCTGATCAAACATTACTGACTAAGATGGCATGGTTTGAGTTACTCTTTACTGGTTGGGCATTTCCTTTATTTTATAAATATGCTTCTACAGTAGAAGATAGCCGTTTAACTAAAGCAGCTGACACAGTAAGATTAATTGTTTATTTGCTAGTTCCATTTATTCCGCTTCCACATATTTATCGACATTATCCACAGTTTATTGTTAGTGCCTTTTGGATATCGTTAGTTATTTGTTGGTGTTTAAATCAGTTGTTAAAGATTAAACAGTTGGTTGTTGAGTTTTATATAATCTTTTATCTTGCTACTATTATTACTGTATTCAATGCTCTTGTAGCAGCAGTGACTGTATTTAGTATAACTACTTTGGTCAATATTATTATTACTTTACTCAGTGTAAGTTTGTTATTTTTAATAGAGCATCCTTTCACCATTAAGCGATTGAAGCAGTCAAAGTACCAGTTATCATATGGACTCGGTTATTATTTATTTTGCTTCTGTTTAACGGCACTAGTTTATGGGTTTACAAGTAGCTATGGTTTTGTAAATAACATAGCTGTGAGTTTACTACCTACATTGTTAGTTATGACTTATTGTTTGCTTCACCAGCCAGTATTTGCATTTATGCATGCTGTTTTCAAGTTAAACTATATTCTTATATTATTTCTGCTTATATTAATACCTAACCTTCTCACTACAAAGGTAGGTAGTGCTATTAGTATTATTATTTTGGTGCTCTATGGCTGTCTTGGTCTTTATATAACCCATAAACGCTGCTATCAAAATAAGATATTTTGGAAAAACTACCAAACATTTAATATTCAAATATGGGTGGGTCATGGCATTTTACTGCTTAGTTACTTGGCAATAATTAATTTGCTATTTGGTAATATTTTGGTTGTGGCTACAACAATAGCCTTGCTAGTACATGCACTTGTAATTTTATTTATGACACTGCAGGAATACTACAGAAATATTTTAAGGCTGTCATTACTATTGTTTGCTGCATGTACGGTGAAATTAGTCCTTTACGATATGCAAGATTATTCATTATTCCATAAAATGCTGGTTATGATAGCTGTTGGTACGATTTTACTGGTTGGTGCTTATCAGTTTCAGAAAATGAAAGAAGAGGCATAAATAAAGGGTATAAAGAGTAGCTGAGAATACACTAAGTTATTTTTTTTGCTTCTTGTTGGAAGCACTCTGCAAGAAATTTATCATCTAATTATAATTTTTACTTTTTACTAAAATGACGCATAATTGTCACTTGATTAACTTCTAGCTGTAATGCTGCTCTGCTAAATATGGTAGTTACACTAAGAATAAAAACTATAAAGTATCCAACTACGTCTGTTTAATAAAAGAGAGATATATGAAAAAATTACCATACAGAGTGATATCTGCAGGGATGGTGACTTTGTTGATATTGTTTTCCAAAATCTCTATGGCTTCAATTAAGCCTTACTTACAAAGCCCTACTGAAAGCTCTATTTGGATTTCTTGGAAAACGGTAAAAGGGGCTGAGTCATTAGTTGAGTATGGTTTGAATTCATCTGATTTAAACCAGAAAGCGACTGGTAACAATCAACTACTTGCTATTGGCTATCGATATCATGGGGTTCAACTTACTGGTTTGCAACCAGATACACTGTATCATTATCGAGTTAAAACAGGTGAAGAGTATTCAGCAGTATATCGTTTTAGAACACAGCCGAAGGTCGGTGAAAGATCCGGTCATTATCGTATTTTAGTAATGGGTGATCACCAAATTCGTAATCAAAATCGCTATGAGCAGTTAGTGAAAGCAGCTAAAAGTAAGTTAGAAGAAAAATACTCTATTCCTATTGAAGAAAGTATTAATTTAGTACTTAATGTTGGTGATCAGGTTGATGTGGGTACATTAGACCATTACGAAAATTTGCATTTTGCCCAGTCGGCAGCCATTTCACCTAATGTACCCATTATGACGACAGTAGGTAATCATGAATATTACTCTGATGGTAAGTTGAAGCACTATCGTGCACATTTTTTCTACGATGGCTTGAGCTATCAAGGTATTTCTGGTGCAACAAATGAAAGCTATTATGCCTATCAACAAGGTCGTTTATTGATCATTCACCTTAATAGTATGAAAACTGATTTTGCACAGAAAAATTGGTTGACTCAAGTGTTGAGTAAAGCAGATGTAGATAACAATGTTGATTGGATAATTAGTGTTATTCATCATCCTTACCAGGCAGAACAGTACATTGGCGATATTTCAAAAACCTTGCGAAATGAATGGATGGCACTTCTGTCCAGTACCAAAAAACACGTATTAAATATTAGTGGACATCATCATTTGTATGCCCGTGGTCAAACGCGTGAATGGCCCATTTATCATGTGATTTCTGGTGGTACTGCCTGGGATCAGTATTGGGGGCAATCTACGGAAGTGGATTATGATGATGTACAAAAAACCATTGCTAATTGGGCTTGGCAATTAATCGATATCAACTTGGCTACTAGGGAAATGACGGTAGAAACTTATGCTGAGGGCCATCCATTATTATACAAAACAAGAGGATTTCACTATAACAGTCGTCTGATTGATACCTTTCATCGCAAGCTAGATTTAGTAAAGCCAAACAGTCCAACCATTGTTAATAGTATTATCAATTCCATTAAGTTGCCATATACTTTTAAAAGCTCAGCATTTAGCAGTATTGAAGCAGAATCAATCAATAGCACTCAGTTTCAAATTGCTACTGACACTGAATTCAAACAGCTTAACATTGATAAAATACGGGATTTTGAAAATATTTATGGTGATACTGGTTCACCTGATTATGAGCCCGTAGATATTCACGCAGGGTTAGATATTTTAAGCTGGACAATCCCCGAGCGGGGTTTACCTAATGGTAGTTATTTTATCAGGGTAAGACATAGGGATAAAAATGTACAGTGGTCAGAGTGGTCTGCAGTTAAAACTTTTACTGTTACAGATAGTACTAATGGTGAGACGGTTATTAGCATAAATAAAACCAAATATCGCACAGGTGAGGCTGTAACGGTTACTTATAACAATGGGTATAGTAATACAAAAGACTGGATAGGTATTTATAAAAAGAACCAAGCACCAGGTTCAGTTTCATCCACACAATGGGCATATGCAAATCAAGCATCTGGGCAATTAACATTTAATGGTTTGGCTGATGGTGAGTATTATGTAGGATTTTTTGCTGACGATGGTTATAAGGAAATTGCTGATCGTGTTCATTTTTATATTGGGCCGGTAGTAGAACTTAAACTGGAACAAAGTGCCTTGAATGAGGGGGGGTCGGTTGTGGTGCGCTGGTCTGGATCGAATGGTAATAACAAGGATTGGATTGGTGTGTATCAGATGGGGGAAGTGCCTGGTGAGCAGGTTTCGAACCACTGGCGTTATACGCCAGCAACACTAGGGACAGTAAATTTTAAAGGATTAAGCCAAGGAAAATATTTTGTCGGTTTTTTTAGTAATGATGGTTATTTAGAGTTGTCTGAGCGAGTAGAGTTTTCAGTGGGGGAAGATCACTAGGAAATAGTAAACCCTGAGATACCAGAGATAAATATACAACAGCTCAGTTTACCCTAATTCAGTTTACTCTTAGTAGAAATAAGAATGATTAGAAATATAATAATTTTTAGTTTGCTTTGGGCTGTTTCCTTGATGGCTTCAGCTCATTTAAGTGGATTTACCGATACCTCTATTCAAATTGCTAAACCTGGGGTAAAAATTATTTATACCCTGCCGAGTGATAATCTTTTGGAGCTTGATTCTAGTAATAATAAAGCAGTTGCTCCACCATCAAGCTATATGCCCGCTATAATCAATGGTTGGGGAATTTTTACGAATAAACGTTCCTGCTTTTTGCGCAGTAGCATGGCGAAGGCATTACCAAAAATTGCTGCTTATCAGTATGTACTAAGTTATGAATGCCCCCAGGGTATGAATGAGATGTCCATTCGTTATAACTTGTTTGCTGAGCAGTGGCGTGGTCATCAGAACTATGCTCGAATTTTTATGGCGAATAACCGTATGCGAATGCGGTTTACTTTTGATAAAAAAACATTGTCTCTTCCAGTAAAACAATTGCTGAATGAATGGGGTAGGCCATTAACGACTACATTCTTTAACACTGACCCTCACAGTCAGTTACAGGTAGAGGGTTGGGGAGATCCTTTCAGTATAAAGGAAGCATCTGCTCAACAGATAACTGAGGCTGGTACTGTTAAAAAAACTATTCATGGACAAAACTACAGTAGTATTGATCCTTCTTTTATTTGGTTGGGTATGACACATATCTGGCAAGGTTTTGATCATGTATTATTTATTATCGGTTTGTTACTGATTCCTTGTGCATTCAAACAACTATTACTGTGGGTCACTTCATTTACCCTGGCACACTCGATTACTTTAGCACTGTCAGTATTAGGTGTGTTTTCAATTCCTCCCTCGATTACAGAGCCATTAATTGCACTAACAGTTGTAATACTCGGTATAGAAAATCTTTATTATTTATACCAACAACCGAAAGACGATCTAACATTTAAACAACGTTATCGCAATCGCTGGTGGGTTATATTCTGTTTTGGCTTGATACACGGCATAGGTTTTAGTTATTTGTTGCAAGAGTTAAGCGGTGGCGAAGACATATGGGGAAGGTTATTAATGTTTAATCTTGGTGTAGAGCTGGGGCAAATAGCTATAATCGTTTTATTATTAATTCCAATATATGCAATGTTTAAATGGAAATATGGTTTGAAGATAGGTGGTATCTCATCATTATTAACGAGTTTGGTGGGAGCTATATGGTTAATACAGCGAATTTAACCTAGCCAGAATTCCCTAATCTTTAATATCTGATGAAATAGTCGGGCAAGACTTCAAATTGGGTATATGGATGTTGCATTCAATTCTATCAAATAACTGAACTCACTTCACATAATGTAATAGTCAGTAATTTTCTTTCAAGTAATTAAGACTAACCTTAATTATAGGCATGACAACACATGGAATTGTGCTATGAAAAAGGAAATTTCTGGCTTTACTCTAGTAGAGCTACTTATCACGCTTACAGTGCTTTCTATTACGGTTAATTTTGTCGTTCCAAGCTTTGATAGCCTTATTCGCTCTTATAAATTAAGAGCTGAAACAAATAATCTAATTGCAAGCCTTTATCTTGCTAAAAGTGAAGCAATAAAACGCAACCAAACTATTACCATTGGTGTAGCAGGAGCTAAACAGAGTCGTTGGGAAGAGGGGTGGCAAATATACACAGATGTAGAAAAAAATGGTAATACTGATTTTAACCCAAGTGAAGATAAATTAATTAAAAAAATAGTAGATGTAAAACAAGGTATTTATATTGCCTCAAATTCACAGCAGAATAATTATATTAGCTTTAGACATAATGGCATGTTAGCTGGAGCACAGCGTCAGATTTCTTTCTATGTTTGTGGTATCAATGAAAATGATAAAAACAGAGAAGTGATGGTTAGTTTAATGGGACGTCCTTCAGTAAAAACAATTGGAAAATGTCCGGTGTAGACTTTATAAAAAATAATAGGATGGCTCGATTATGAAAAGCTTACACCATCAAAAACGATATCAACAAGGTGCTACATTTATAGAAATATTAATATCTATTTTTGTACTGGCTATAGGCTTGTTGGGGCAGGTAATGTTACAGTCTAAGGCTATGAATAGCACATTTGATTCATCGCAAAGATCACAAGCAATGTGGCTGGCTCAAGAAGTAGTTGAGCGGATTAGAGTAAACTCTATAGGGCTTGAGAAAGGGTATTATATAGAAGCAATTAACCAATATAATAATGGCTGTAAAAAACAAACCAAACCCAGCAAAATGTGTAGTGATTATAGCGATAACTCAGGAAAAACGTCAGGATCAAATTGTAATTCAGAGGAGCTTGCTTACTTTGATGCCTGGGAGTTAATGTGTGGTTATGATAATAACACAAGGTCCAATTTAAGTGATACACTGGCAAGTTTAACGGCAGAAATCACATGCGACAATGGAACAAAAACAACAAATTGTCCAAGTGGACTTTACCATGTAGAAGTTAGCTGGAATACTTCATTTAATAAAAAAATATCTTCTCAAAATAAGAACTATAAAAACCTCACTGGCAAAGTAATGATAGTGGTTAATTTATGAATAATAAAATAGGCGCTTTATATAAGCCATTAAAATCTAATCAGCAAGGACTTTCACTTATTGAATTAATGGTTGCAGTCTTGCTTGGTTTAATCTTAACTGCTGCAGTTTTACAAATTTTTCAGTCAATTAGCTTAACTTTTAAGCATAATGATCAACTGGCACGTATTCAAGAAAATGGACGATTTTCGTTAGCACTGCTTTCCCGAGATATTCATATGGCAGGTTACCGTAATCCAGATAAAGGTGAGCTATTAAATTATTTCTATGCAGATGAAACGAATGGGTGTAAAGCAACAGACAAGTTTTGTACAAATGACGGTGGACTTAATCAAAATGATCGTATTGCTGTTCAGTTGGAAGCAATAAATGAGACTGATTGTACAGGGCATAAGGTAGCTAGTGATAAAGTTGTAGTAAATGTATATTACCTGGAAGAACTAGATAATATATCAACACTACATTGCCGAGGTTTTGATCCTGATACCAAAACATGGCTGTCTGATCCTGCACCACTTATTGCTGGAATAGATGCATTTCAAATACTTTATGGAATTGCAGGAGATGATGGATATGTAACCCAATATATTAATGCTAATAGAGTAAACGACTGGTTGAAGGTTAGAGCTGTAAAAATTGGTATGCTAGTTAACTCTGGCGAAGACAATGGCTTTGCAGGAGTTAAAGAACGAAGTTATTCCATACTAGATAGCGGGGAACTCATATTTAAAGATAATAAAGTACGGTATATATACAGCACAACCTTTACTATTAATAACGCCAGTTTGGATATGATTGGAAGTATTTAACTAGCAATAAAGGACTATCAGCAATGAAAAATTCTATTAAATCACAACAAGGAGCTACTTTGGTTATATCACTTATTATGTTGTTATTATTTATGGTGATTAGTATCAGTGCTGTAAAATCAGCAAATGTTGAAGAGCGTATGGCTAGTAACTCTCAGTATGATATAGTTATATATCATACTGCCTATAGTGTACTTCAGCAGCATGTAACAAACTTAAAGCAAAATAATGAGCCTTTTGTTGAGGCATTATCAGCTAATAATAAAAAGCAAAAGCTCGTAGATAAGCTGTCGATAGAAAAGGTGGAACGTGACAGTGAGTTAGAATATTTATCAATGGGGGCGCCACCTCCCCAGTTTAGTTTAAGTAAAGATTATGCTGGTTATCGCTATAAGCTACAAACTAGAGCGAAGATAAAAAATATAGGTGCATTATCTACTCAAACAGTAGGGTTAATGCTAGCAGCACCAAAATCATAGTACTTAATTCATAAACTATTTTAAAAAGGTGTAAAAACTAATAGTTTTAAAAGCTAAAGGATAAAATAACTAAGGCCAGGAGAGGCTAATGAAATCGACTAACTTTAAACTACATTACCTAGCTCTTAGTGTAAGCTTAGTGACTACTAGTCTATCTGTGGCCGATGATACAGAAATATTTTTCAACAAAAATGATAATAATAAGATTAGGTCTAATGTGTTGTTACTATTAGATACATCTGGAAGTATGCGTGATCCTACTATAGTGCCACCTTACGCAGATTATAAGAAAAAATTTAAGATCGATAATGGAACTAACCCACATCGGCCACAGTATAATTCAAAAAAAAGAGACTACACATTAACTCGTTTGGAAGTGATTCAGGATGTTGCAGCTAATTTAGTTGAAATTACTAGTGGAATTAATATTAGCTTAGCTAGATTTGATGCCAAAGAGAAGGGGTATTTAAAAGGAAGTGAAGGCGGCTTTATTAATTTGGCAGCAGAAGAAGTTAGTAAAGCAAAATTAGCCTTTCAGGAAAAGGTTAACAAGTATAAACCAGCTGGTTGGACACCTTTAAGTGAGTCAATGCATGAAATGTTACAGTACTTTTCAGGAAGTTCTCTAGTCTATGGTAATAATAGTATACCTGATAAAAGTACACCCAATTCAAAAAGTGGCAATCAATATATATCCCCTATTAAGCATCAATGCCAGTATAATAATTTAATTGTGTTCACAGATGGTAAACCAACGAAAGATACATCTTCTAATGCTAAGACTAGAAGCCTTATTTCCAGTAGAAGTTTACCTAATGGCTTATATAAAAATTGTGGCTATAACAGCAATGAGCTTCCTAAAGGGAATGATGCGAGTGGGAGATGTATGGATGAACTCGCCTGGTATATGAAAAACACCGATATGGCAGACCAAATTGATGGTAAGCAAACGGTTTCTACATACACTATAGGAGGTTTTGGTTTGGGAGGAGATGCTGTTGAGCTATTAAAAAGCACTGCTCGTCATGGTGGTGGAAAGTATTACTCTGCTGATAATGTAGAGGGTTTACAAAAAGCACTAGATGATATTATTAGCCGAGTATTAGATATAAACACAACCTTTGTTACCCCTGCCGTTACCATTGACTCTTTTAATCGCTTACAAAATAGTGATGAAATCTATTACACATTATTCAGACCAGATAAAGGCCCTCGCTGGAGTGGTAATTTAAAACGCTTTAAATTGAATGATAACAATGATGTAGTTGATGTAAATGGAAAGAAAGCACTTAATAATGGTGGGTTTAGCAAAGATAGCCAAAGCTATTGGAGCACGGAAAAAGACGGTGCTGATATACTTAAAGGAGGCATGATTAGTCAGCTAGGGTTAAATCGCAATATATACACCTATACGGACTCTAATCCACCTAAAAATGTGTTACTCACTACGTCTGCTAATGAGTTTCATGAAAATAATAATAGTTTGACACTTGAACTAATGGGAGAAACTGATTCTGATAGTAGAAAAAGCAGCATTCAATGGGGAAGAGGGGTTGATATTTATGATTTAGATCAAGATGGTAAAAAAGATGATATTAACCAACGGATAGGCGATCCTTTGCATACCACGCCGAAAGTAATCAATTATTATAGTAATGCTAATAGTCAAACAAAAGATACCACAGTATTTTTTACTACCAATGAAGGTTTTTTACATGCTATAGATGCAGCAACAGGCAAAGAAGAGTTCAGTTTTATTCCTCAGGAGTTATTACCTAATATTACGGCTTATCGTCGTAATGAGGCCAAAGATAACCAGAAAAAATTATATGGTTTAGATGGCCCTATTGAGGTATGGCATTTAGATAAAAATAATGATAAAGATTTGTTGATAAGCAATAATGGTTCGGCTGATACTGGTGAGCATTTATATTTGTATTTAACTATGCGCCGGGGTGGTAATAATATTTATGCGCTAAACGTCACTAATCGTCAGTCACCTATTCTTGAGTGGGTTATCAAAGGAGATTTAGATAAGGATGGTAAGGCTGATGAAACAGGTGACTTTAGAGAGTTAGGGCAAACTTGGTCTAAACCAACTATCGCGAAAATAAAATGGAAAGGAGCGGATGAACTAAAGACAGTATTATTTTTTACTGCAGGCTACGACCCAAGCCAAGATGAAAAAACGACTATGGCTCCTGATCAAATTGGTCGAGCCATTTATGTGGTTGATCCTGAAACGGGTGAAAAGCTCTGGGAAGCATCAGCACAAGCTAGTGCTAATGAAAAATTAACAGAGATGAAATACAGCTTCCCTGCGAATTTATCGCTGGTTGATATTAATTCTAACGGAGCAGTTGATTATTTTTATGCAGTAGATATCAGTGGCCAAGTGTGGCGGTTTGATATTAATCAAAAAAATAGTGGTAGTAATAACTTTGCCAAAGGGCATCTATTAGCTAAGCTTGGTGAACCTACAGGCACTAGCATACGCCGTTTTTACTCTGCAGCTGACCCTTCATTAGTACAAAAGCGTGGATCAAATAATAGTTATATTGCGTTATCAGTTGGTTCTGGCTTTAGAGCTCATCCGCTTGATAAAACTAATGCTGATCGTTTTTACATGGTTAAGGACTATCGACCATTTGGACCAATTATTAGTGGCAGCTTAGTTACTGTAACCGAAGGTGACTTATATGATGCTACTGAAAATCTTATCCAAGATGGAATAGATGATAATGCAAAACAACAAGCTCGGGCTGAACTAAATGCTGCAAAAGGATGGTTTATCAGGCTAGAGCATGAAGGTGAAAAAGTACTAGGCGAATCGACTACTTATGCAGGTGTCTTATTGTTTACGACTCATCAACCCACTACTGCAAAACAAAGCAGCGATCCTTGTAAACCCTCTGCTGGCACTGGTTTACTTTATGCTGTTAATTTACAAGATGCGACAGCGGTAGTGCCTTCAGGTAATAGCAACGAACCGAATAAGAAAAAACGTCACTTTATATTAAAAAATGGTGGTATACCTGGCACGCCAGGTGTTATTCAAAGGGAAGGTGACCCAGTTGTTGCAGTGGGTACTGAAATTAATACAGATGCTTTAGAAGAACGAGATACTTTGTATAAAACTTTCTGGCGGGAAGAATAATTGTATTAAAGTGTTTGTTGATACCTGATATGGAATAACAGGGCATGAATATGGAAATTCAGTTTAGTAATAGCTCAGGCTATACATTGATTGAAGTATTAATAGTGGTGGTTATTTTGTCATTGCTAGCAACTGTTGCCGTACCAAGTTATCAAGAGCATATGCAGAGAACCAGGCGTGCTGATGGCAAAGCGATTTTACTTGAAGTCATGCAAGCTCAGGAGAGGTATTTTACAGAGAATATAAAATATACAACTAAGCTGATGGATTTGGATTACAACGCTGATACAGTAGAAAGCCATGAACAGTTTTATCTAGTTTCAGCAATGAGGTGTGATGTTACTCCGCCAATGTCCAATGATATTAATGAGTGTGTAAAGCTAGAGGCAAAACCAGTAGGAGCACAATCTACCGATGGAAGTCTGTTCATTGACAGTTATGGTAATCAACTACCACCTGATAAATGGAGTCGTTAATCAAAAGCAGTACTTCAAAGGATGGGGTAACGTACACATTATATACCCAAAGCGAAGGGTTTTTATACCCCTAGGAGGGTGTCGCAAAAGGTTATGAGCGAAGCAAAGACTAGGCAAAAATCGGCGAAAAAGCGGAGTTTATACTTAATAAATGAGCATTTTGAGTCGATTTTTAACGCAGCATTTGCAAGCGCAGTAGTTTTGCGACAGCCTCCTAGGGCACAGGGGTGAGGCCATCGAGTAACGAAGCCCCATGAGCCTATAGATAATAGGTGATTGGGGTGACAGTTAAATGCTCCATGCATTAACTGCATTCACACCATCCTTGGTGATTAGGAGCGACGATAACAAAACCTAAAAATCATTCGGGAAGGGTATAAGTCAATAGTGGCACAATCACTGTTAGTTTAGGGTAACTATGTTTATTATTTGTTCTTGTGACTGATGAAACTTATTATTTGCTGCAATTCACCTTTAAGGTAAATTTCGAGCTAGGTACTATAAACACTCCATTTCGTGCTATATTCGTTTCAAGCACAAGGAGTTTTTATGACTGAACAGCATTTCTCCCCTCTCCATTGGCAAACCCCTGTTATTCATCATCAGCGTTTGAGCCAGCAGGCGCAAAAACAAATTTTGCTGAAAATGGAATGCTGGCAACCAACAGCGTCTTTTAAAATTAGAGGTATTGGCTTAACTTGCCAGCATTATGCATCACAAGGTGTTAAACACTTTATTTGTGCTTCGGGTGGGAATGCTGGTTATGCTGTTGCTTATGCTGCTCGTCAATTGAAGATTCCTGCAACAATTGTCGTACCTGAAACGACAACTGAACATGCACGCGAGCTAATTGAAGAACAACTGGCCGAACTTGTTGTGGTTGGCAAAGTGTGGGATGAAGCCAATCAACACGCTTTGCAACTGACGGAAGAGCCTGATACTGCCTTGATCCATCCTTTTGATGACCCTTTGATATGGCAAGGTCACGCCTCAATAGTTACTGAGTTAAAACAGCAGATTGAAAAGCCAGATGCCATTGTGCTTTCGGTCGGTGGTGGTGGGTTGCTTAGTGGTGTAATTAAAGGCTTGATGATAGAGGGCTGGGAGGATGTGCCAGTTATAGCGGTTGAAACAGAAGGGGCTGCTTCATTTAATGCCGCAATGAAAGCAGGTGAACCTATTATGATAGATAAAATCAGTACGGTTGCTACTAGCCTGGGTGCAAGACAGGTGGCAAAGCAAGCAGTGAGTGCTGCAAATGAACATACCGTTCACTCTATTACAGTATCTGATCAGCAGGCAGTAGCAGCTTGTTTGGCATTTGCTAATCATCAGCAAGTGATAGTTGAGCCAGCTTGTGGTGCCACCCTATCCCCTATTTATTGTGTTGATGAAGTGCTGGAACCCTATGATAAGGTGGTGGCAATTGTTTGTGGGGGAATGACGATGGATTTTAGTACATTATGTGATTGGCACTATCATTTTTGAGGGTGTTGCAAATAAGGGTGTAGAAATTAAACTTAGTGTCCGACATGGAATAACAGGATATTCTTCCGCCGCTCTTGAAGTACCATCCTTGGCCCATCAAGAGCTAAAGCGACTTCCTTGTCGCAGCTACAAAACACCCTGTCACCCCATATCTGCTAGCTTTTTGCGACAGCCTAAGAGGGAGCTATGAAGTAAACGAGAGTTTATTTAACTCTGCGCTTGGTCCACTAGATATTGATTCTTCAGTTTCACATAGTTTTCAGCGCTGTATTTAAAATAAGACAGCTCTTGTTCAGTAAGGGCTCTTACTTGTTTGGCTGGGCTGCCTACATATAAATAACCACTTTCTAATGTTTTGCCTGGTGGTACCAAGCTGCCAGCACCAATAACGACTTGTGACTCAACTACTGCACCATCCATTACAGTTGCTTTCATGCCTACTAATACTTCATTGCCAATGGTGCAACCATGGAGCATTGCTAAGTGTCCAACAGTAACATCATCACCAATAATTAAAGGGTAACCGTCTGGGTTGTATGAGCTTGCATGGGTAATGTGCAATATAGAACCATCCTGAATACTGGTTCTGGCGCCAATTGAAATAGAGTGCATGTCACCACGAACTACTGCCTGAGGCCATATGGAGCAGTCTTCTCCAATGGTGACCTTACCTATAATAGTGGCAGTTGGATCGATCCATACTCTATCGGCTATTTCGGGACGATGACCTTGAAACTCGCGTATTGTGGTAGACATATCTTTTTATCCTTCAAGGGGGCGTAAAAGTCACAGCATTCACGACTCCCGCCACTGCTTATTGAATAATGAGCCAATCAAACCCATTGTATTCTTAAATGATTGTAATCTTTAAATAGTAGCTATCTTAGACTGATAAGGAACACCATGACTAACCCTCTGTTAAAAAGCCATGAACTGCCTCCCTTTAGCACCATTAAACCGGAGCATGTAGAGTCTGCCGTTGATCAATTAATCGTTGAAAATAAGCAAGCGATTGATGCCCTTGTTAAACAGGGTTCAGCTGTAAGTTGGGAGAGTGTGAATACGTCTCTGGAAAATATTAGTGATCGCTTGAATAAAGCGTGGTCTCCTGTAAGCCATATGAACTCAGTAGTTAATAGTCCAGAGCTAAGAGAAGCCTACAATAACTGTCTTCCCAAGTTAGCTGAATACGGTACCTGGATTGGTCAGCACCAAGGGCTGTTTAAAACTTATCAGGCATTGGCTGACTCTGAAGAATTTAAAACATTAGACGTTGCTCAGCAGAAAGTGATCACAAATGCATTAAGAGATTTCCGGTTATCTGGCATTGCTTTGGAAGGAGAAGCTAAGCAGCGTTATGGTGAGTTGAAAAAGCAGTTATCTGAAAAAACCAGTAAATTCTCAGACAATGTCTTAGATGCTACACATCACTGGGAAAAACACATAACTGATAAAAGTGAATTGGCTGGGCTGCCAGAGTCTGCATTAGAGGTTGCACAAGCAGCAGCTCAAGCAAAAGAGTTAACGGGTTATTTGCTAACCCTGGAATTCCCTAGCTATTTACCCGTGATGACGTATTGTGAAAATCGGCAATTGCGGCAGGAAATGTACACTGCTTTTTGCACAAAAGCCTCTGGTCAAGGACCAAATGCAGGTAAGTGGGATAACAGTTCATTAATAGACGACATTTTAACATTACGTCATGAGCTAGCTCAGCTATTAGGCTTTAATAATTATGCAGAGCTATCACTGGCAACCAAAATGGCTGAGTCACCAGAAGAGGTAATGGGCTTTTTAAATCAGCTGGCTGAAAAAACCTACCCTGTTGCTAAGCAAGAATTTGCAGAGTTAACAGAGTTTGCCAAACAACTGGATGGCATTGAACAACTTGAAGCTTGGGATGTGGCTTATTATGCTGAAAAATTAAAGCACTCTCGGTATGACATTTCTCAAGAACAGTTAAGACCCTATTTTCCTGCTGAAAAAGTGGTCTCAGGAATGTTCAAAGTAGTACACCAGTTGTTTGGCATTGAAATTGTTGAAGTTGAAGGCGTAGATAGCTGGCACAAAGACGTTAAGTTCTTCAATGTGACTCGTGATAATAACGTGGTAGGTAAGTTTTTCCTAGACCTTTATTCCAGAAGTAAAAAGCGCAGTGGTGCTTGGATGGATGAGTGTCAAGTAAGACGCAAAATAGGCGATAAAGTACAGACTCCTATTGCTTATTTAGTGTGTAACTTTACACCACCAGTAGGCGATAAGCCCGCGTTATTAACTCATGATGAAGTAACAACTCTGTTCCACGAATTTGGCCATGGGTTACATCATATGCTTACCCAAGTGGATTATATGGATGTTTCTGGTATTAATGGGGTGCCATGGGATGCAGTGGAACTACCCAGTCAATTTTTAGAAAACTGGTGCTGGGAAAAAGAAGCGCTAATGCTAATTTCTGGTCACTATCAAACAGGTGAGGTATTGCCAGATGAAATGCTTGATAAACTACTGACAGCAAAAAACTTTCAGTCAGGGATGATGATGGTACGACAGCTTGAGTTTGCTTTATTTGACTTTAAGCTACATCTAGAGCACCAACCAGGCATGGACGTGCAGAAAGTATTAAATGAGGTAAGACAGCAAGTAGCTGTTGTTCCTGCACCAGAGTTTAATCGCTTTCAAAACAGTTTTTCACATATATTTGCAGGTGGTTATGCTGCGGGTTATTACAGCTACAAATGGGCTGAAGTATTATCAGCAGATGCTTTTTCAAAGTTTGAGGAGCATGGTATCTTTGACCAAATCACAGGGCAGCAATTTTTGACCACTATTTTGGAAAAAGGTGGTTCAGAAGATGCCATGAAGTTGTTTGTGGATTTTCGTGGCCACAAACCTAGCATTGAGCCATTATTAAAACATAGTGGGATTACACAATGAGGCATAGCCAAAGTGAATGGCTTTTAGGGGCGGCCGTCAAGTGATGAGTCCTATGAGTTTATTTTTAATAAATGATTAGGGTGACAGTTAAATGCTCCATGCATTAACTGCATTTCCACCTTCCATGGTGGTCAAGAGCGATGACAACAAACCATAAAAGTTATTCGCGAAGGGTATATATGAGTATTAGTAAACGCTTTATCGCCGGGGCAGTCTGCCCCCGCTGTGCAATAATGGACCGAATAGTCGTTTTCCAAGAAAATGGCCATGAAGTAAGAGAATGTGTTGAGTGTGGCTATACGGATAGTATGGCAGCAATTGGCTCGCCAGCTGAATTGCCAACTCGAGTTAATCAGGCAAATGCTAGTTCTCAACCAGCCAGTCAGCCGCTTAAGTTTTATCCAAACCCAAAGCGTAAATCAAAACAACCGCGGAAAAAACCTTAACTTTTTCAGCTATTTTGACGCTTTATTAAAAAACCCTGCTAATGCAGGGTTTTTAAGTGTTTGCAAAATACTTACAGCAAAGTGGATGCGAAAAGTTATTAGTATAAAACTGTTAATTATACTAAACGCAAATGACGCTCTCTTAGCTGTAAGCAAATCCCTAATTGGGTACTAAAGCAAGGCCAGTTTTGCTCAGATAATGAGACTTGTTGTTTATTAATTTGGCTGTGATCAACAAGCTGATAAAGATCAAATTGACTGGCTGTTTCTTGTACTAGGTTCTCCAATTGGCAACCATGTGTATCACCAAGCATCCCATAGATAATTAAATTGGCTTTGGTAATATCCATTGGCAAAATTGGTATACCTGTTTGCAGCATAAATGCATCATTTAACTCTTCTAATAACCGATGAGTTAAATAAGCCTGATCCATTAACTGGTATAAATCTCCTAAATTATCAAAATGATATTTAGCTCTCACTTGCCTAGGTGGCTGCTTAAAAAAACCTGTGGCTTGTTTAACAACTGGTTCAATAGCTTTAAGCAAGTTCAACTTGGCTGCTGTATTTAAGGTGTGTTCAATAAAGCTTGGTACTGCCTCAATATATTGAATCACAAAGTTAAAAAGGGCTTGATCTCCCTGAGCTTCGGGTAATTTGATGGTTCTATGTAACTGTTTACTATGCACCGCTAGCTGAGCTATCCACTCGGAACTGACAAAATTCTGTTCCTTAGCTTCAGTAATGGCTTGTTTCATACCACTCACTATCATAAGCATCACCGATTAGAGCCTAACTCCATTAAGGTCTAAAAATTAAACTGTTTGTTAATAATTAATACGTTGAAGCGGATTGCAAATTGCATAAAAGGCTAAATAAATAATTAGCATAAAAAACAATGGTTTTAACAAAAAAGCTATAAAGGAGCTTTGAAAGTAGTATAAAACCTCTTGTACGTTGTGTATAAATACTAAATTTTAATAGCTTTTCGCAATATACATTAAGCCAAATTGATGGCAGAGATTGTTTGTTAGAATTAAATGCTATAAGTAGCACGTATTTAGAAAAAACGTAACAGGGAATTAAACCCCTGGTATTTTATTTGATTTTCTTTTTATACTCAGCGAAAACCAAATACCTCTCTATTACTGGTATTAAGTAAAAATCTGGTTTTCTTATTTTTTAAGAGGCTATTGTCACAATCGTCCATAATGCCCTATCCACTCCCCCTGTCGTACTTGGACTCTACTTTTTATTTTGGGTTACCTGAACTTTTAATGAGGCTATACCACATCTAAGGTGGCTAAAATATAAGAGATGATGATAGATAATAATGATGTCAGGCGATATGCCTTGGATTCACTTACCGTACATTATTACCTACACGAGTATAAAACAAGTGTTAGTCTAATGGTAGACTATATGACCTTAGCGGCAAAATTTTATGAGCTTTACTCACGAGTGCCTGTTGAGGTGTGCACGATGACACTGCTACGTAAGACGGAAGATGTGCTATGCATAACGAGCTATAGAAAAGTGTTAATACGGCCTAATCCAAACCTGTTTCTTATTCATATAATAAAAGACTAATATTGCGAGTAAACTGCGAGCAGTTAAAAAAGAAAAGAAAGCAAGCCATAACCCTGTATTGTCTAGTTGTCTAGTAAACCACCAAACCGGTAAATAAATAAACAGACTACTACCTAACACGGTATACATCATTAAGTCTGTTCTAACTGTGCCAATAAATACCCCGTCTAACCAATAACTCCAAACAGTGACTAAAGGTAGCCAAATAAGCCAGGGTAAATAGGTAAGAGCTAGCTCTCTTACAGACTCAATATCAGTTAATGAAAAAATGATCTGTTTGCCAAACAACCAGAACAAAAGCATAAAACAGATACTGCCAACAACAGACCAAATACCTGTTGATTTAATCGCCAAGCGTAAGTAGTCGAGGTTTTTTTCACCAATAGCCTTACCAACCAGCGCTTCAGCTGCATGAGCAAAGCCATCCAAGCCATTGGAAATAATGAGCAAAAAATTTATCAGCAATGCATTTGCGGCCAGGATTTGTTCGCCTTGCCGTGACCCTTGAGCAGTGAAAAATGCAAAGCAAAGCAGTAGACATAGTGAGCGAAAAAATAAGTCCTTATTAATCAGAATAAGCTGTTTTATACCCCGTAAATTAATACTGGCGAATAACGGTTGGCCTAGTTTGCGCAATATACTATTACAACAGATTAAGCCAATGATTAGTGTGAGATAGTCAGCGGTTACCGTGGCAAAAGCAACGCCTGCAGTATTTAGTTTGAAAACCATAACTAACAGAATGTCTAACACGATATTTGTTGAGTGTGCTATCACCATTAGAAGTAATGGAATCCTGGTTCGCTGCACACCAATTAACCAACCTATCATCGTAAAGTTAATTAGTACGGCTGGTGCAGACCATACTCTAATTTCATAGTAAATGTTTAACTCGCCTAACACTTGAGCGGGTGGGGCAAAAAACAGCTCGCCAAGTAATAAAATTATTGACTGGCAAGCAATGACGACTGTACCAACCACTAAAGCGATAATGATTGATTGGCAAAAGTACCTATGAATCGCGGTGTAATTACTTTCACCAAAAGCTTGAGCTACAACACCTGTCGTACCCATTCTAAGGAAACCAAAGCTCCAAAAAATGAAGCTAAAAATGGCAGAGCCAATAGCAACTGCACCTAAATAGTAAGCTTCTGGTAAGTGGCCCAATACAGCTGCATCGACTAACCCAAGTAATGGTGTAGTGATATTGGCTAACATCATCGGCCAGGCAATGGCCCATACACTTACATGAATATTACTCATACAATGAATGACTTATATTGTTGATTTATAAATTTAAGCTATTTACCAATATAAGAAGAGTAACATATTTTTAATAAAACTGTTTTTTTATAATAAAATATTATTTGCAATATTTTTCTCCATAACTCCTTGATTCAGCTCAATAATTTTTTAATGAGTGGCTCTACGATCCGTTTTCTGTGTTAACGCCAGTTGCCGTAAGAATGGGGTTCGTTATAATAAAGCAGTTGTATGGAATTGTGGGCTAAGTGTTTACTTAAGTTCAGTGACAAGCAGTTATGGAAATGATAAGCAATTGCAAAAATGATAGAAATTGAAGCTAACAGGCTATGCAATTGTGAAAATAAGTAGTTCTTACAAAAGTCAGCGACATTTTAGTTAACTTTTAGCAAGTATTGTTGCCATCGTGAAAATAGTTTTTTATTCGTTATGGTATATCCAATGCAAAGGTATTTTAGGTGAGACTATCAAGTGACGAAACCCCATGAGCCTATTGAAATAGGTGATTGGGGTGATGAGCGACGATAACAAAACCTAAAAATGATTTGCGACGGATATATACACCAGATGATGGTGTGATCCAGGTGATGGTTAAGCACGCAATAGTGGTTTGTCATGAGTGTATTAAGTTGGTTAGCTATCTTATTCACTTGTCAATGACAGCCTTATAGCCCATCCGATGTAATAATAAGACCAATAATGTCGGGTTAAGAAAGTGACTAACAACAAACAAAAATTTATACCTAACACGCAGTATTGAATTATACCCAGTGCAAAGGGTATCAATGAAAGTAGTATAGAAGGATATTCATAAGGTGTAAGCAAGCTTGGATTGCAAATGGTTTGAGCAAAACACAATAATAACTAATTGATGTATTTGCCTTCTCAAGGCAGAGTTGTTAATAACAGCATATTAGTAAAGATTGTGTACATCTAAAACCAAACATAAAAAAGTTTAATGTCTCTAACTTTAAAAGTGTCAATTGTCTAACCAAAGTGGATAGTGCGAACAACACAAATATTGAGTATTAAAGGTTTGGATACCAGTAATAAATTCTCAAAGCGAGTATTAGCCTGCTAGCACATAAATATAATCAAGGGGCATAAGGAATGTTGTTAGGAGATAAACCTAAGCTAATAGCTGCTGTCAGCACGCTACTGGCATGTGGGTCGGTGTATGGAGAGTGGGGATATAACTTACCCCAAGGGGTTACTGAAGTTAGCCGCTCCATTTACGATCTTCACATGACGATTTTTTGGATCTGTGTTGTCATAGGGATTGTGGTTTTTGGTGTGATGTTTTGGTCAATGTTAATGCACCGAAAGTCACTGGGTGCCAAACCCGCAGCTTTTCATGAAAATACTTTAATAGAAGTAATATGGACTGCTATACCATTTCTTATTCTGGTATCGATGGCTGTACCAGCTACCCAAACCTTAATTAAAGTATATGACACCAAAGAGTCTGATATTGATATCCAAATAACCGGCTATCAATGGAAGTGGCACTATAAATATCTTGCTGATGATGTGGGGTTTTTTAGCAATCTAAGCACTCCTAAAGCAGAAATAGCTAATGAAGAACCAAAAGGTGATCATTACTTACTGGAAGTTGATGAGCCTATGGTTGTGCCTGTTAATAAAAAAATACGCTTTCTGATTACAGCGAATGATGTGATTCATTCTTGGTGGGTACCTGACTTAGCCGTTAAAAAAGATGCTATTCCAGGGTTTATTAATGAAGCTTGGACAAAGATTGAAGAGCCTGGCATTTATCGTGGGCAGTGTGCTGAGCTTTGTGGTAAAGACCATGGTTTTATGCCGATAGTGGTTGAAGCAAAGTCAGAGGAAGACTATCAAACCTGGCTAGTAGCTAAAAAAGAGGCTGCGGCTAAAGAGCGAGAGTTGCGAGATAAAGTATGGACACAAGAAGAACTCTATAGCCGGGGAGAAAAAATATACAACAAGAACTGTGCTGCGTGTCACCAACCTAATGGAGAAGGTGTGCCTCCCGTTTTCCCTGCTATTAAAGGAAGTGAGATTGCAACGGGTGAACCTCAAAAACATATAGCAGTTGTTGTGAATGGTGTGCAGGGGACAGCAATGCAAGCATTTGGTAAACAGCTAAGCGAAGTGGATATTGCAGCAGTTATTACTTATCAACGTAATGCTTGGGGTAACAATACAGGTGATCAAGTGGTGCCCATGGACATTGTTAAGTTTAACGAAGCAGGACAATAAAAAGGATAGGAGTCAGCTAATGAGTGCTGTAATTGATGATCATACCCACACAGCTGATGACCACCATCATGGTCCTGCTAAAGGGTTTATGCGTTGGGTGTTAACCACAAATCATAAAGACATTGGAACAATGTACTTGTGGTTTAGTTTTGCCATGTTCCTTACTGGTGGTTTAATGGCAATGGTTATTCGCTCAGAGTTATTTCAACCAGGATTGCAAATAGTTGATCCTGAGTTTTTTAATCAGATGACTACCTTGCATGGTTTAATCATGGTATTTGGTGCGGTTATGCCTGCATTTGTCGGGCTAGCAAACTGGATGGTACCGATGATGATTGGAGCGCCAGATATGGCCATGCCAAGGATGAATAACTGGAGCTTTTGGATTTTACCCTTTGCTTTTTTTATCTTAATAAGCTCACTATTTATGGAGGGAGGTGCACCTAATTTCGGTTGGACATTTTATGCGCCTCTTTCAACTACCTATGCACCACCTTCAGTTACCTTCTTTATTCTATCAGTACATATGATGGGCATTTCTTCCATTATGGGGGCGATTAATATAATCGCAACCATTCTTAATTTACGTGCTCCAGGCATGACCATGATGAAGATGCCATTATTTGTATGGACTTGGCTAATCACTGCATTTTTACTGATTGCAGTAATGCCTGTGTTAGCAGGTGTAGTAACCATGATGTTAATGGATATACACTTTGGTACCAGTTTCTTTAATGCAGGTGGTGGTGGTGACCCAGTATTATTTCAACATGTTTTTTGGTTTTTTGGTCACCCTGAAGTATATATTATGATTTTACCAGCGTTTGGAGCTGTTTCTGCAATCATCCCAACATTCTCTCGAAAACCTTTATTTGGCTATACCTCAATGGTTTATGCCACAGCTTCGATAGCCTTTCTGTCGTTCATTGTTTGGGCTCACCATATGTTTACTGTCGGGATGCCATTAACAGGTGAATTGTTTTTTATGTATGCCACTATGTTAATTGCGGTACCAACAGGGGTGAAAGTATTTAACTGGGTAACTACCATGTATCGTGGGGCACTAACATTTGAAACGCCTATGCTATTTGCTATTGCTTTTGTCATTTTGTTTACCATTGGTGGCTTTTCTGGTTTGATGTTGGCAATTGCACCTTCTGATTTTCAATATCATGATACTTACTTTGTAGTCGCGCATTTTCATTATGTATTAGTACCTGGCGCAATTTTTGGTATTTATGCTGGTATTTATTACTGGCTGCCCAAATGGACTGGGCATATGTATGATGAACTATTAGGTAAAACCCATTTTTGGTTATCTTTCATTGGTATGAATTTAGCTTTCTTCCCAATGCACTTTGTTGGCTTGGCTGGTATGCCAAGAAGGATTCCTGATTATGCTTTACAATTTGCTAACTTTAATATGATTTCCAGTGTTGGTGCTTTCTTATTTGGTGCAACCCAGCTCTTGTTTTTATTTATTGTTATTAAAACCATTATAAATGGTAAAAAAGCATCTGCTCAAGTTTGGGATGGAGCTGAAGGACTGGAATGGACTTTACCATCACCACCACCCTACCACACATTTTCAACACCACCTGATATAAAGTAGATTGTTAAAATGAAAGTGGCACAACGGGCAATTCAAAAAACCGCTATCAAACTAAGCTTGATTGTTGTAGGTATGTTTGGTTTTGGTTTTGCTATGGTTCCTTTGTACGATGTATTTTGTGAAGTAACTGGATTGAATGGTAAAACCAATAGTGAAGCCTATCAATATCAAAGTACATCAACAGTTGTTGATAAATCACGGCAAATTACTGTGCAATTTATCACTAATTTGGGTGAAGGTGCTCAGTGGGAATTCAAGCCTATAGTGTCACAAGTTAAAGTTCATCCTGGTCAGCTAAAAAGCGTAGAATTTTTTGCTAAAAACCCTACAAATACGACTAGAAGTAGCCAGGCTGTACCAAGTATTAGCCCAACTGAAGGGACGATTTTTTTACAAAAAACAGAGTGTTTTTGCTTTGAACAACAAACATTGCAAGCGGGTGAAGAAGTAGTTATGCCTATGCGTTTTGTGATTGATCAGGAAATCCCCAAACATATAAAAAAACTAACACTGTCATATACTTTATTTGATGTGACAGACAATTCGACAAAAAAAGTTGCTACGAATATGGATAGTTAATGCCTGGTAGAAAAGGCATAAAAGCAACATATAAAAAAACAATTAGATGGAGATTAGTATAAATGGCAACTGAAAGCTCCTATTATGTACCGGCGCAAAGTAAATGGCCGATAATTGCTTCTATTGGGCTTTTTTTAACTGTATATGGCGCTGCCAGCTTATTGAATGACACTGCTCAGAAAGTACAAGACTCTTCTGCTCATTGGATTTTATTTGCTGGCGCATTAATCATGGCTTATATGCTATATGGATGGTTTAGTAATGTTATTACAGAAAGCCGAGCCGGGTTGTATAGCCCCCAAATGGATCGAACTTTTCGTTGGGGGATGTGTTGGTTTATTTTTTCAGAAGTGATGTTTTTCGCTGCTTTCTTTGGCACATTGTTTTATGTTCGCACACTTTCTGTACCTTGGTTGGGAGGAGAGGGCCATACAGATATGACTCATAAGCTCCTGTGGCCAGAATTTGAAAGTGCTTGGCCATTAATGAGTAATCCAGATAATGAGCTGTTTCGTGGTCCAAAAGGTATTATAGAAGCTTGGGATATTCCTTTACTCAATACCATTCTGTTGGTTACTTCAAGTATAACTTTGACTTTTGCTCATCATAAGTTAAGAGAAAATGACCGAGCTAAAGTCAAAGGCTGGTTGATTGCAACACTAGTACTAGGTTATACGTTTTTATTCTTTCAAGTAGAAGAATATATTCATGCATATAATGAATTAGGTTTAACCTTAAATGCGGGAATTTATGGTTCAACATTTTTCATTTTAACTGGATTTCATGGGGCACATGTAACGCTGGGTGCCATTATGTTAACAGTTATGCTGATTCGTGTTTATAAAGGACATTTTAGTGGTGAAAAACACTTCGCATTTGAAGCATCCAGCTGGTATTGGCACTTTGTAGATGTAGTATGGATTGGGTTATTTATTTTTGTGTATGTGTTTTAGTCATGATTAGAGAGAATGAATTCTAGTTTCCTCATTCGAAAAACTAGGAGTGAGGGTTTCATGAAGCCCTCACCCAAAAGCATGTAACCAAGGTGATGAAGGAGCAATTTCACCTGTATAGTAGCCATAAATAAGTAGAAAAATAATCATAACAGTAAGAGATACTCTTAAAGTTAATGATTTCACTAAACGACCAGTTTTACTTTCATCATGAATAAGAAAGTAAAACCCAGCGAATAAGCTAGAAATAACAGCTAGCAACAAAATAAGAATAGAGACTTTAATCCACACATTAGTAACCTGTAATTTTAATATGAAATTATAGTATAAATTTATGAGTTTAAAGCATGGCGTTTAAAATAAAGGGTACACTAAAAAAAGATTTCAAACTAGCAATAAAATATATATTTATTGAATTAATGAGATAGCTATAAATGAAGTTGTTAGCTAAAAATATAACTAAACACTACAAAATTACACTATTGATGTTTAGTGTGATTAGCCTTACAGTGGTGTTAGGTATTTGGCAAGTGTCTAGAGCTTATGAAAAAGAGAGCCTGCAAAATTCCTTCATAAAGAAAAGTGATGGGGACCCAGTAGACTTTGAGAAAATAGTTAAAGAGGCTGCTAATAAGCAAGAAAAAGATATCAATTATCAGCATGTGAAGCTAACAGGACAGTATATAAAAAACAAGCATCTTTTGCTTGATAATCAGATAGTCAATGGAAAGCCTGGCTTTAATGTTATATCGGCATTTGTAACAAAAGCTAATCAGCTTATACTGGTTGACAGAGGGTGGTTGGGCCCGATAATTAATCGAGATAAAATACCAGAAATACCAGAAACTACTCAACAGTTGGAGTTAACTGGCTTACTTTTTAATCAACTGCCGAAACCTTTTTTGTTGGCAAAAGAGTCACTATCTACCGACTGGCCTAAAATAATCCAAGCTTTAGATAAAAAACAACTAAAAAGTATTTTTAATTTGAAAGATTTTTATTTGTTAAGGTTGCATATACCGCAAGCTGGGGCATTTATTCCTCATTATAAGCCTATTAATATTACCCCGGAAAAACATTGGGGGTATGCAATACAGTGGTTTTCAATAGCGTTTATTATTTTTGTTTTATTTATGCGATTTATACTTAAGAATATTAATGAAGCAAAGGAGTTATACAGTTGAATAAACAAGCAAAAGCGAAATTATTTTTAACAGTTATTCTTGGGCTTCCTATTATTGGTATAGTAACTGCCTACGCTAGTTATTATTCGGGGTTTTTTTCAAATATAGGAAAAACCAATAATGGTAAACTAATCTCTCCTCCAGTAACAATGCAAGACTTAAAGCTGGATATTTTAAAAAGTAATAAAAATAATAGAATAAAAGGGGCTGCTGAACAGACTTGGAAGCTTATCATTTTAACAGTCAATGACTGTAATGAGCTATGTCAACAACAACTTTATATTACGAGACAAGTACATATTGCGTTGGGTAAAGAAGCCAATAGATTAGAACGTTTATACCTATCAACAAAAAGCGATCAGTTCGCTGAAAGCATCTTAGAAGAACACCCAAAGCTTAAATTAGCAAATATTTCTCAAGTTGAAATAACTCAGCATCTGAGTGACAAGTTACCAACAGTTAAAAGCACAATTTTATTAGCAGATCCATTAGGTAATATTATGATGTACTACACTGACAACCATTCAGGTAAAGCAATATTAACAGATATTAAACATTTACTGAAAATATCAAGAATTGGTTAGTAAGGATAGTTATGAGAACAAAGTCTGGGTATTGGTTAGTACTTTTTTCTACAGCTTTAGCTGCCTTAGTTGTTATTTTAGGTGCATACACCCGGCTGGTTGATGCTGGCCTTGGTTGCCCTGATTGGCCAGGTTGCTATGGGTTTTTAACAGTGCCAGAGAGTAGTGCAGATGTAGCGGAAGCCAATTTACGTTTTCCTGAAAGCCCTGTGGAATCAGCGAAAGGCTGGCCAGAAATGATCCATCGTTATCTTGCTGGTACTTTGGGCTTATTTATATTGGTAATAGTAATTGTTGCCTTTCGCCAGCATAAAAAAGATTATGATTATCCAATCAAGCTACCGTTATTTTTGTTGACATTGGTTGTTATACAGGCAGTTTTTGGTATGTGGACAGTAACACTTAAGCTGTGGCCACAGGTTGTACTTGCTCATTTAATTGGTGGTTTTACCACGCTTAGTTTATTATTTTTACTCTTGCTTAGGCTGCGAAACTCTAGTGAAATTATAAACCAACAAGATCAAACTCCGCCATATAGTAATAACTTATTTAAGTACAAGGTATTAGCTAGTATAGGCCTTGCTATTGTTGTTTGTCAGATTATGCTGGGTGGCTGGACCAGCTCAAATTATGCTGCTATTGCCTGTATGGATTTTCCTACGTGTCATAATAGCTATTGGCCAGAAATGGATTTTAGTCAAGGGTTTAATATTTTTCAACAAATAGGCCCTAACTATCTAGGGGGAGTAATGGATAGCAGTGCACGCACAGCTATCCATATGATGCATCGTATAGGAGCAGTAATAACTGCTGTTTTTCTTTGTTATATATGCTTTAGTTTGCTTCGCATGAAATTAGGAAATTTAGAAAAAGTAAATCAAAAATTTATCAATAATTGGGCTATTGCTATTTTATCGATTCTTATTGTTCAGTTGTCATTGGGGGTTAGTAATATAGTTTGGTATATTCCATTGCCTGTGGCTGTAGCTCATAATGCATGTGGAGCTTTATTGCTGGTATCATTAGTTGGTTTAAATTACCAGTTGCATAAAGTTAATAAGTTAGTACCAGTATAAAATAATTTTAATCGGTAGCGAAGAAGGAGAAGAGAATGAGTAAAACAATAACAGCTACCCAGGCAAATTGGCGCGACTATTTGGAATTATGTAAACCTAAAGTAGTTGCGCTATTAATGTTAACAGCCATTATTGGCATGTGTCTTGCCACACCAGGGTGGGTGCCATTTAATGCATTAGTTTTTGGCAGTTTAGGTATTGCTGCTTGCGCCGCTTCTGCTGCTGTAATTAATCATTTGGTGGATCAGCGTATTGATCAGGTAATGTCTAGAACAAATAAGCGGCCAATCCCTCAGGGCAAAATTGATAACAACCAGGCCATTATATTTGCATCATTATTAGGACTTTCTGGTATTTGTTTATTAGTTTGGTTAGTCAATCCATTAACTGCTTGGTTGACACTTGCTTCACTCATTGGTTATGCAGTTGTATATACTATGTTTTTAAAACGTGCCACTCCACAGAATATTGTAATTGGTGGTTTAGCTGGGGCTGCGCCACCCTTACTTGGTTGGACATCCGTTACAAATCAACTAGAGCCTAATAGCTTATTACTGGTATTGATAATCTTTGCTTGGACTCCCCCTCACTTTTGGGCGCTAGCAATCCATAGGAAAAAAGAATATGCAGCTGTTAACATCCCTATGTTACCTGTTACCCATGGAGAGTCTTATACCAAATTACATATTTTTCTTTACACAATCATCTTATTATTAATTACAGTATTACCATTTCTTACCGGAATGAGTGGTTTGCTGTATCTGGTGAGTGCGCTTGTGCTAGGAATGAGATTTATTTATTGGACAGTAGTGTTATATAAGGACAGTGTACCTCATGCTGCGATTAAAACATTCAAATTTTCAATTACTTACTTGATGCTATTATTTGTAGCATTGTTAGTTGATCATTATGTACCTATCAATTTAACTACACATTAGGGGATAAGATTAATGAGTAAAAATATAAAGTTGACAGTAGTTGGTTGCATAGTTTTTATTATTTTATGCATTGCTCTATTGGTTAATAAAGTAACTAGTATGCCTCTATTGTCACCAGAGCAATTGCAACTCAAAGGTACTTATATATTAAAAACGCCTCGAACATTATCGGAAATAAATCTTACTTCTCATGATAATAAAGCATTTACGAATAAAGAGTTAAAAGGAAAGTGGACAGTTATGTTCTTTGGGTATACTTCATGTCCAGACATATGTCCAACAACTTTGACAGAATTGAAGCAGTTAAAATTAAAGCTATCAGAAGAATACTCTGATATAGCTGAACAAATAAACTATGTTTTTGTTAGTGTGGACCCAGGTCGTGATTCAATAGAGCAGCTATCTAACTATGTTCCTTACTTTGATAAAGATTTCTTAGGTGTTACCGGTGATTTAAAGTCTATTTATAACTTTGCAAATCAACTAAATATACCATTTTCGCCAGTTGTTAATCCCAAAGAAGAGAATTATCTGGTAGATCATAGTGGCAACTTGATAGTAATAAACCCCATGGGAGATTATCACGCATTTATCAAGCCGCCGTTAGGCACAGATAAGTTAGTGGCTGTGATGAGCTCAATTGTAGGACAGTTTAATTGAATAGTACTTACCCAATAAGAGTGCTTTTTAGGTGCGGGAATTGAATAACGAGACTATATGATATAAAGAGTATTTAGAGCCTTTATGTGGTAGTCATAGCCAAGCTTAAAAATCACTCGAGAAGGATAAATTGCAGCTATAACTTTGTTATGCTAATAGTTCAAGAGTGGTTTCAAAGTTATTCATCAAGATGTATAAGTGTTGATCAATATATGGGTCTTATGATTATATAATTAATTATTGTTAGTATAAATGAGCATAAAAATGAAAAGCCTGTATTTCGTTGTTACAGTTATTTGTGCATTAAGCTGCTTATCTGCTCAGTCAAAAGAAATAAGTTTAGCTTATGGCGAATACCCGCCTTATTATGGTAAGAATCTCTTAAATGGTGGTGTTATAACTGAAATTGTAACTAAAGCATTTAAGCAAGTAAATTATAAGATAAAAATTGAATTGGTTGTTTCTTGGGCAAGGCGTTTGGAAATGGCCAAGGAAGGAAAATTTGATGGAATTTATAGTGCTTGGTATAGAAAGGAAAGAGAGGAATTTTTTGTATTTTCTAACCCGTTACCTGCAAATGAAATTGGTTTTTATAAGCGTAAGGCTGATGATATTCGCTTCAAGCACCTTGAAGATTTAAAGCCTTATAAAATAGGGGTCATTGTTGGTTATTCAAATGCACCTAGATTTGATAAAGCAAATTTGAAAACGTATCCTGTTGTAAAAGAAAGAGCCAATATTGGTAAATTAATATTAAATCGAATTGACTTGGTTTTAATTGATAAAGGTGTTGGGCGATATATACTCAAGAACCAATTTCCTGAAAGTTTTGATAAAATTGAGTGGCTAAATCCCCCTATAGAAACTGTTAATCAGCACTTAATTATTTCAAAAAAGGTAAAAGAATATGAGCGAAAAATTACTGATTTTAATAAGGGCCTTGAAGCGATCACCAAAAATGGAGAACTAATGAAGATTATGAAAAAACATGGTTTTTAATAAGTTGTTTCAGTTGTGCGAGAAGGTCATAGCTGAAGCAATAAAGGTGGAATTGTTGTTCTAAAAAAAGGCCAATAATTAGCTATTTTACCCTTCGCTTTAGCTATATATGAACTACGCATAAAATGCGCTTTACCATCCATGGTAGCTATAAAAGCCTAGAACTAAATTGATTAAGGTTTATTTAAGAGATGATCTCATAATATATTGTGGCCCGGCTGGTCCTTCTAGATATCGATCACCAATATCAATAAAGCCTCCTGATAGATAACACCTATAAGCACCAGAATTTTTGCAGTTAACAGTTAAAACAATAGATTTCCACTCTTTATAGGCTGATTTAAGGTAGGGAATAAGTGCCATTACTGCTTGTTTACCTAACCCTTTTCCTTGTAAATTCTTATCAATTAAAAAAGCACGTAAACCAAGCTCGGCTTCTTGGGCAAAAGAGTATTTTTTGTTATAGGTTGTATCAATAATAAAGAAACCAATAATACTGTTATTTTTTTGAATGACATAAAAATGATTTGTATCAGATGACTGTTGCAGAATTTCTTCTGTAGTACCCACATACTTGATCTGGTTTTCTTCAACAGATAGTGTTTTAACTTCTGTTAGATCGTTTTCAGTCATTCTTCTTATAATAATCATAGGGACAGCCATAATTTACTACCAAAATTATCAATTTACTTTTTTCTTAACTTCCAAACACTTTTAGAGCTTAATACACCTTGAGTATACACATTATACTCGATTGTCATTGAGGATCTTGAAGCATGAATAGTTCTTATGATTTCTTGGGCTATACTTCCTTTGATTTTGCCACCTTGACGAGTTGGTATTCTATATTTTTGAGTAAATACAATTTTATTTTTTGCCGCGCTATCTAAACTGGTATCACCTGACTTACTATTTTGACCAACGCGCAGTATACCACTACTGATAAATAATCTCATATTCTCTTGACGAGATGTTTCTTTTGTTTCTGACAATAACTGGGCACTTAAAACTAAGTCACCAGATGAGTTGGTGTCTACTTCCATTTCTTGGATTATATAACTATCAGGCTTTTCTCTTGGAGTCTTATCTGTTCCCATGCAAAAGAAGCCTGTTGCAGTACCTGTCCAACGGCCATCCATATGTTTAAAAATGGATTTAAGTGTTTTATTCTCAGAGTAAGTTAATTTTTTGCTCTCAATTGGCTGAAAAGTATCTTTGCTTTTTTGGTGGTGTGGGGATGGGTTGAAGCATTCGCTAGCCTTAATGATTGGTGAGACAGATAAAGCAAAGGCAATGGTAGCAGCTGTTAATGTATTACTTTTTAAATGTATTGGCATTACAGATATCAATTCCAAGTGAGGAGCCCTTCGTATAAACACTACAAGAAGCAGGATATTACGTGACAAACCGCTATATAACTACACCAGCTGTAAAGATTTACAAATTGAGTGAAAAGTAGAGTTGATTAAAAATCACCCCATTGTGCTTGTAATAGTGTCAAAACGGCAATAGGAGCGGTTTCTGTTCTCAGAACTCTTGGGCCTAAAGCCAATGGAGAAAAGCCCTGTGCTTCAGCTAGTTGTATTTCATTGCTGGAAAGTCCACCCTCAGGGCCAATGAGTACGGCAACTGAGGCAGGTTGATGCATGGTTTGAAGTGCTTGTTGAGTGCGGTGATGTAGTACTAACTTTTGTTCAGCTTGTACTAGCCTAACCCAATTATCAAGCGTTTGAGGTGGGTTAATAACAGGCAAACGACTACGACCGCACTGCTCACAAGCGCTTATAATAACCTGTTGCCAGTGGGCCATACGCTTTTTAATACGGTCGCCTGATAGCTTGACTTCACAACGTTCAGAAAGAAGCGGAGTTATTTCTGAGACCCCCATTTCGGTGGCCTTTTGAATAGCATAGTCCATGCGCTCACCACGGGATAAACACTGACCTAAGTGAGTATATAGCGTAGATTCAACACAGGTAGTATTGTCATACTCTAATTTAACTGATACATGCTTTTTAGTGACTTCAATAATCGTTGTTTGGTAGCTTATGCCTTCTCCATTAAACACAGTAAGGTTTTGGTCAGGCTTCATGCGTAGTACTCGCCCAATATGTGCAGCAGCACTTTCAGACAGCTCAATTGTTGTTTGTTCTTGTGGGGTAAAAGGTGAATAAACTCGAATTTCTCGCATAAGTCAGTTAGAGTCAGTTGAACTAAAGAAAGGTTAGTTTATGGGCATATATGTTGAAACGCCAGTTATTATACACACTTAATTTGATTAAATTATGCACAGCTAATAATTATGACTATTCCCGTAATTAAAACCAAGCGATTAATGCTACGCGGTTTTGACCAGAATGATTTAGATGCTTATGCGACTATTTGCGAGAGTCCTGATTTTATGAAGTTTCTAAGTGCTGGAAAACCTCTAACTAGAGAGCAGGCTTGGGAGCAAATAGAATACATTATCAGCCACTGGTCTGAGTATAATTATGGGCTTTGGGCAGTTGTTGAACAATCAACTAATAAACTGATTGGTCGTGTTGGTTTGCAGTATTCTGATGATTGGAAAGGGATACAAATAGGTTGGGCACTTAGTCCGCAGCAATGGGGTAAAGTCTATGCAACAGAAGCAGCGCAAGCAGTTATAGACTGGACATTTAATAATCAAATAGCTTCTGAGTTAATTAGTTTGATAATACCAGAAAATAATAAGTCGTTGGAGCTGGCAGAAAGACTAGGCTTATCATACAGCCATGACATGGAGTATCAAGGTATAAAAGTTTTTGTTTATAAAACTGGTGGGTTATAGTTATTACTCAAAGTCAATTTATTTATTCCTTTTTTCCATATTGTTTGTCTAACAACGCCCTATTGCAAAAAAACATGTGAAATTTTTTTTATTTTCCTATTGATCTATCAATATCTATAAAATTTGAATTGGTTCTCTAGTTAAAAATGAATTAGCTGCAAGACTGTTTATTGTATTCGTTAAATGTCTCCGTAAATCCAATAATGCATATCATTATACTATTTGAGAATAGTCCATAAGATATACATCTATTTATTGACAAGGATTGTTGCTATGAGAAATCAAAACATAAAAATATCATCCTTTAAAAAAGGGCTGTTAAATATTTCTACAATTATCTTTGTTTTAAGCTCTTCAAAAGCTGTTGTTAGTGCAGAACAAAATAATGTTATTAGAGACAGTTATGTCTTCGAGCAAAATCAGCTTATATATACAACTGATGAAATGTTTAGCTTTGACATAAAGAGTTATCTTGAGAGTAATGCGCCACATTTAATTGATTATGCTGAAGTTATCTCTCATTGGAGTGGCTATTCCAGTATAAGCCCCAAGGTTATTATAGCGTTAATAGAGCAGCAAACAGGCTTAGTTTCAAATGAGTATTTAGATGTATCGGTATATTATAAGCCAATGGGTAGTTTGTCAGATAAACATGGGTTTTCTGAACAGGTAGAAGATGTTGCTGTTAAGTTAGCAAAATATTTTTATAAGACAAATGATAAAACAGATTTAACTGCCAAAACATCTTTAGAACAATTATTTGAAGGTCATCAAAGTCGAAATATCGATAACAATAGTGGTATAGGAGAGTTTTATGATATTTATTACCGACTGTTTCCAAATGAGCCTACTGTAGAAAGTGATTCATCAAAGCTTTCAAATAAGCAATATTTATTTAACTTACCACCTGATAATCTTTTGCAATTACCCTACCTGGTAAATAAAGCCTGGCGTTATGGGGGGACCCATACGAATAACGGTAGTGGTAGCTTTCCTCAATCATCACTTGACTTAAATAATGGTGGTAGCTGGGGCTCTAATACCTCTAATATATGGGTAGCTTCTGCTGCGCCAGGTAGAGCGAAAGTACATTCATCTTGCAACTTAGAGATTATTCACCCAGGAGGCTGGTCAACCACTTATTATCATTTAGATAATATTAAGGTGCGGACGAATGATACCGTTACACGCAACCAAAAAGTCGCTAATTATGCCAATAACAAACCACAAGCCTTATGTCAGGGAGGTCACTCAACTGGGCCTCATCAACATTTTAGTTTAAAGAAGGATGGTCGATATCAGCATCTTAATAATGTCAAACTTTCGGGGTTTAAGGTACATACAGGTAGGGACAGCTATGATTCTGATTGCCGTTATTTCTGGTTAGAGAAAAATAATACCAAATACTGTGCATGGACAAAGTTAACTAACCCTGGTGTACCCGATGGTCCGGGCCCTGATCCGGATCCAGATGATAAAGCATTAAAAAATGGCGTGCCTGTAACGGGGCTTTCTGCAAGTAAAGGAAAGCAAGCGTACTATAAAATTCTAGTACCAGCAGGGGCTCGCAATCTGAAAATTAAAATAAGTGGTGGGTCTGGTGATGCTGATATGCATGTCAAGGCAGGCTCAAGACCTACCTTATCAAGCTGGGACTGCAGACCTTATAAGGTTACACAGCTAGAAGAGTGTAATTATAAAACACCAAAGGTAACAACTTATTATGTAATGCTCCATGCTTTCAGTAATTATAACAATATTAGTCTGGTGGCTTCTTATGATAAACAGATTGTTGAAGAACTGAAAGATGATGTACCTATAACCGGGTTGTCAGCTGAAAAAGGTAATCAAAAGTATTATAAAATTGATATACCAACAGGGGCCAGCAACCTGAAAATAAAAGTAGATGGCGGTACAGGTGATGTTGATATGCATGTAAAAGCAGGCACTAAGCCAACACTGTCAAGTTGGGATTGCAGGCCCTACAAAACCACTCAGTTAGAAGTATGTAGCTATAAAACACCTAAAACAGGTAGTTATTATGTGCTGCTAAATGCGTTTAGTAATTACAATAATGTGAGCTTAGAGGCATCTTATAGTAATTAATTGATTTCTCTCTGAGGGCTTCGTGAAAGGACTTTGGACCATATTCCTTCTCCCCTTTGGGGAGAAGGTTAGAAATTCCATTATGTGACCCTCCAAAGATTGAGATTGGATCGCGCTACAGTCCTTCCGTCCAGGGGCTAGGAGGGATTTTAAGTTGCTAGAGCTTTTGTCCCAACAAATACCATCTTTTTAACTACACTTCTAGTGAGGTAGTTTTAACTAGTCACCCTATCATATTAGCCAGCTATTCAGAGTGTAGTGTTGTATGTTGCAGTTAACGCCCTTCACCTTTCTATTCTCTTTATTATGTCATGTTTTTGTTAGCCATCCTGTTATTAGTATTGGTAACTTGGTAGTAGTGGCAGGAGGTGACCATGGACATAGGTAACACCAGCCGTTTTACCTTCACCATCAAGGGCATAGAAGACGAGTTACGAGTCGTCAGGTTTGATGGTCGTGAAGGGATTTCCCGCCCATTTATTTTTACCATTGTGGTTGCCTGTGAAAACTTCGATCTGGAGTTTGACGACATATTAGAGCAAACCGCCCAGCTGGTCATTCGTGAGCCTGAGCAACCGCGTTATATAAACGGTATTGTTCATGCCATGTCAGTGGGGGATCCGATAGGTGACAGGTTTTGTAAGTATGTGTTTGAGCTGGTACCTAAATTTGCACTACTACATTACCGAATTAATCTGAAAATTTTTCAGCAACTCACGGCGGAAGGCATTATTAAGCAAGTGCTGGAAAATGCCGGCCTGACTACTGACGACTTTACCTTTCAAATCACTTCCGACTTACCCACTCGGGTTTATTGCACCCAATACGAGGAATCAGACTCTGAATTTATTCATCGGCTAATGGCTGAAGATGGCCTGCACTATTTTTTTGATCATACAGAAGACAAGTGCATGATGGTGATCAGTGACAGCCACTATAGTTTTAAACCAGTGCCAGTTACTCCGGAAATAGAATATAAATACCAAAGTGGCCAGGTCATTACCGATTATTTTATTAGGCTGTTTTATGTGACCATAGAGGCCAAGCCAAATACCGTCGTATTTCGTGATTATAACTTTGAACGCCCCAAGCAAGACCTAGAAATTACCGAAAAAGCCAGTGGTGAAGACTCTAAAAGTGGCAAAGGCTCTGAAATAGGAGGCCTGGAAGTCTATCAACACCATGTGCCCTATAGAACACCAGAAGCGGGCAAGAAAAAAGCCCAAACTGCACTGTTGGCTTATCGTTCTACCCGCGTATTAGGTCAAGGGAAAACGAACTGCCCTTATATAACGGCAGGCCATTTCTTTCAGCTACAAAATTATGATGACCCTCGTTATGATGTTCAATGGCTGGTCGATGATGTATGGCACTATGGCAGCCAACCCCAATCAGTAGAAGAGTTTACCGGCAGTGGTAATAGTGGCTATAGCAATAAATTACATGCCAGTCCCAGAGATCATGTATTTAAAACTCAACCGGTCGCCCCAAAACCGAAAATCCGAGGTTCACAAACCGCATTTGTCACAGGCCCTAAAGGCGAAGAGATTTACTGCGATAAATACGGTCGGGTAAAAATCCAATTCCACTGGGATAGAGACGGTAAATACGACGAAAACAGCTCTTGTTGGGTGCGGGTTAGACAACCACTAGCGGGTAATAAATGGGGAGACTTACTTATCCCAAGAATCGGTACCGAAGTATTAGTGAAATTTGTTAATGGCGACCCCGACCAACCGATAATCATGGGCTGCTTATACAACGGTAAAGATAAACCACCCTATAAACTTCCCGATCATAAAACTCGTACCACCTTCAAAACCAACAGCAGCCCGGGTGGTGATGGCTTTAATGAAATTCGCCTGGAAGATAAAAAAGGCAATGAAGAAGTCTTTATTCACGCTCAAAAAGACTTGGATATACAAGTCAAAAACGACAAGCGAGAACACATCAACAACGAACGCCATCTGAATGTCGATAACTGCAGCTACGAACACCTTAAAGGCAAATTCCACCAAAAAATCGATGGCAACTACAACTTAAATGTTAACAAAGACATCCACACCATCATCAACGACAGTTTGCACAGTACCACCGGGGTGAAATACAGCATCCAAGCAGGCAACGAAATTCATATCAAAGCTGGCGACAAAATCGTATTTGATGCCGGGGTAGAAATGACCCTAAAAGGCGGCGGCAGCCAGGCTAAAATAAACCCCTCTGGCGTGCATTTTACAGCACCGAAAATCAAAATTAAAAAAGGTACATCGGGTAGTGGTAGCGGGCTAAGTATACAGGAGCCAAGTGTAGCGGTTGAGGCGGATACCTCTATACCGGGATTAGCTCAATCTCAACTGGGTACGTTGAAAAAAGCAAGAGAATTAGCAGCTCCTGCATGTGCCATATGTGAGCCGTGCCTTGATAATGTATGCCCTACAGGAGAAAAGGAATGAATAAAAACGAACTGATCATTCAGCTCAATCAGCCAGAGTATCAATCTTCACCTCTTTATTTCATTATTGATAGTTTGACTGAAGATAAGCTTTATCAAAACTTCTTTCTTTATAAAGAAAGTGATCCTTATGCTGTTTTATATCAACAAACCCGTTTTAATGAGTTATACCAAGCAGGTCCAATATTTGTGCAAACATCTATCAACTCACCGTTAGCAGATTATCTACTAAATAATTTATCTCATTGGGGATGGTTATTTATTTCTGAGGCTCCTTTTGAAAAGTTGGTTGAACACTTCAGATGGTTGATTACGGCGAAATACATAATAGATGGATCAACAGTAATATTTCGATATCAAGACCCTCGAGTATTGTACAAACTTATTCCTGCACTCACTCCAGCAGAGTCATTACAGTTATTTAATTCAATTGATCAGATATGGATACAAGATCTAAATAAACAGTGGCAAGAATTTATACTTAATAGCCAAACTCTTGATAAGACTCAAGCTGAGAATGTCCCTGATAGTGAAAAAAATGAAATGTTTATACTTTCCCGAAAAATGCTAGAGGCGACGGGCAACGATAACGTACTTATAGATAACTTACAAAAAGAGCTTTGGCACAGTTATCCAGTTGAAATGGGACGTTTGTTAGCACATGGAGAGCTAGAAAATATGTTGCTCCATATTCTTAAAGAGGCAAAAAACTTGGGTTTTACTGCCTATGATCAGTTGAGGAAATTTATAATTTGGAGTGGTCAGCATGGCGTTAATTTCCAGCGAATAGAGAAGTTAAGAAACCAATTAATTGCAGTAGAAACAGCTGAAGAGCGATTTAAAATAATAGAAAAATACTTTTCATAATCAAATTAAGGTTGTATATTGAGTTCTAGTTAATAATGAATAGTAACAGTAAAACGCAGTGTCCTAATTGTAATCACTGGGCTGAAGTACATATTTTTGATCCTCGTGCTAAAGGCTTCCCTGGTCATGAGTATCTTTTTATTGATCAGCAAGGTAATGAATATAATGGAACACTGAGTAAGCATAGTATAATTAGAATTAACAATATAGCTGCTGGCCCTTACAAGATATTGATTAAGGATAAAAATAGCTTTTTAAAAGATGCTTGGTTGAGGCCAGTGTGGGATGACAAGGAAGAAGCCAGTTTTATCGTTCCAGATGAAGAAAAGGATATGCCCATTAGCGCTGTACAAGATATGGCACAAATGGAAGGAAAAGTTTATAAAAAAGTAGAACTACCAAAAACAGGTACCGATAAAATTAACTATTTGGACGAATTTGCAAAAACACCAGAAGAGTATTACGAACTAACCGAGCAAGTTGATTTAATTCATGATAAGAAGTATTACATTGAGCTAAAACCTCCGTTGACTGAACCACTGTGGATTTCATGCTTTTTTGACGGCACAGGAAATAGCCTAGTTTATGACAAAATTCTAGAAAAAATGACTAATGTAGGGAAACTGTATTGTGCTCATGTGGGTGAAACACGTGATGAATTTCGTGATGCAGACAAACGTATAAAATATAAATATCATGAAGGAATGCATTGCTATGCATTATATTACAGGGGAGTGGGTAGTGATCCAAATAGTAAAATTGATGAAGTAGCTGGAGGAGGTTTTGGACTAGGAACAAGAGAACGTGTTGACTATATAAAAGAACAAGTAACGGCAATATTCGATTTACATGTAAACTCTATACAGAAAGACATTTCTGCTTTTGGTTTTTCACGCGGATCATCTGCTGCCAGAGCCTTTAGCTGGGAGGTAAATAAAGATGATATTAATAGTGACAAGTATGAGACTCTAGTCCGACTAAAAATTCCTGGACAGTCACCTATTGTTAACACTACCAGTCGAGACTTAAACACTTATGTAACACTTAAGCATAAGTTTACCCAAAAGTTTCTTGGTATATTTGATTCAGTGACTTCTATTGGTCTTGACCCTGACAATATAGAGTTTGGTATTGATTTTGAAATCCATGAAAAAATCGAACGCGTAGTACATTTTATTGCTGCTCATGAACGACGAGGAAAATTTGACTTGCAATCGATAAGATTGTACAACACTTGGACACAGCCAGTGTCAGGCAAATGGTTAGAAAGAATGTACCCAGGAGTACATGCTGATGTCGGTGGTGGATATTACCCAGGTGAGCAGGGTAAAAGTAATGAATTAGCCAGAATTCCGCTAAATGATATGTATGATGAGGCAATTAAAGTAGATGTCCCACTTGACACATTAGAAGTACTAAAAACAAAAAAACTTATGTCAGACAAAGAGCATCAAGAATCTAAGATTATTTTTGAGAAAAACATAGCAAATAAAATAAGCAGTATTAGAAATAATTCAAATAAATCTAAAAATGAAATAAATATAAAGGTAAATCGTGAAATAAGTAAAATTAAAGACGATTTTTCTGTTTTTTCTTTAAAGTCTATTTGGGAGTGTTTTGAGCGAAATAGTGAAATGATGGATCTTTTTGAGAAGTATAGTGATGAGATTAAGAAATTGCTCTTAAGGACGAATAAAGATAATATACAAAATGAGATAGCGGAGCATGAATTTCTATTGTTTTGTTATTTTAGGTTGTCTATTGATAATGTTGATTTGATAATTAAAGATGTTCCTGACTGGTATGAGAAAAAGTATGAATATAAAGATTCTTTGGAGAAATTAAAAGGTGAGCTTAATGAGTTTTATTTGAGATTTGTCGCTGCTTTCGAACCAGAAAAAATACCTTCTGCTGTAAAATGGATAGATAAAAAAGATATCTCACGTCAACATGAAAGATGGTATGATGCTATAACGCATGGATACAAAAAATTAGATCCAGAAATTTATAAGTTTTTCTTATATTATATTCACGACTCTGTGGCTCATTGGATGTTTTCTTTTATTGATGCTAGAACACATGCTCGAGGAGTATTTTTTCAATTTGATCCAAGATCAGTAATTGAGGTTTATCCCAACGAATGAAAAAAATTCTCATTTTTTTAATTATTTTTATATTTTCTATTAATGGATGTAATGAGTCTTCTATTAAGTTATCTGAGGTTAAGAAACAGTCTTTCGATGAACAGTATAAAATAGCAGAGCAAGCTTGGCAACAACAAGATCATGAGTTAGTACTTGATATTCTTCATCATCTTGCTTCCAAAAAATATCCTCCTGCATTACTTAGGTTAACTGATCTGTATGAGTACCATGATAAAATCAATCTATCTTTTTTCAGTAAGTACCAATGGCCTCCTAAAGCTCCACTATTGGAGGCATGTACCTGGAGTTTAAAGGCAGCCCATTTAGGTAACGAAGAAGGAACTGACAGAGTTATTGATTTTGTAGAAAAGAATCTTATTGAATCTAATAAAAAGTATTTTTCTTACTATTTGCGGTATAAAATGGCTGAAAATGGGCATTATGCAGGATTTCTTGCTATTGGGAGTACATTTAGTGGATCAAAAATGCTTAGTAGTATGATTGGATACCATGAAAAAAATATAGATAAAGAAATCTACTGGCATAAATTATCTGCCTTGAAAGGATCTAAAAAAGCATTTTACTTTATAGCATTTAGCTATAAGCACGAAAAAAAAGAATTAGTGACAGGGAATGCTTGGTTTTGGTTAGGTGAACAACAAAGTGATTACGAAAGCAAGAGTGCTTTTAGTGCTTATAAATCACGTGTTACAAAGGAAGAAGCTGAAAAGACTATTAAGCTTGCAAAAAGAATTTGGCAGGATTTAAATGAAAACAAAGAAGCCCTAGTATCAGAAGGTATCAAAAAAGTTAAAGAAAAACTAGCAGAGCCTGAAATGCAAGAGCTTGAGAAGTATTTTTACGGTTTGAAAAGCTGTGAAGATCTAGCTAAGTAGCGGTATTTTTAATATGATAAGCAGCAAAGATTGCTCACCAAAGAGCTTTTAAGTAGAACCCAATGCTCTGTGGTGAGAAAAAAGCGAAAAATTTTCGAAAAAAACTACTGTCTTAGCCTTAAAACATTAACCCCTTTAAGTGTAGAGCTTAGTAAAAACTTTGAAAAATACTGAGTGAATTCAATATCTACAACAGCTTTCTGGCTGGAGCTGGCATGACGGAAATACAACGTGCCATTTTTACGAATAGCCAAACCCTGATGGGATACATTCATATTCGTTCCAATCCATCTTTTAAGGTTCCAGTTAGGTCTGACTACATTAATAATGCTGCCGGAGGGTATTTTATCAAGTAATTGTTGATTAATTTCTGAATCTGCTATTCTATTATTTAGTTTAAATTGTTTTATTTTTGTTTTACGCGCTTTATCAGATAATGATTCATCAGTTTGAATTGATTTTATTTTATTCGCTCTTTCTTGTAAAACCTCTGGAGTAGGAGTTTTTTTAACAAAAATAGTGTCGAGTGGAATATAAGGTAAGCTTGCTTGTTTAGGTTCGAATTGATTTCCTTCAGCTTTTAGCTGTTCTAGCAGCTGTTGTTTACTGTTTTCGTCTATATCAACTGATTGAATTCTATTTATTTTGCTGGCTTCATACCAAGCTTTTTTATCAATAATTGCTACTGCTTGAGCAGTTATTTCTCCTGTTATTGAACGAGTGATATCTTCGAAAAGTACCTGGTTATTTGGTATCCAGTCAAGGCTGGGGAAGTGATTGCGAGTAGTATATGAGACATAACCACCTTTGTATCTGATGTTGTTTATATTGTTTAAAAAACTGTCAGAAGTGCCTGAAAGAGCAACAGCTATTACTGTTTCAACAAAAGTAGTACAGTCAAACTGATCAAAACGGTAAAGTGGATCTCTGTCGTATTTTCCGTTGGCTCCTTCTCCCAACTTTCCATCAGCATAAGGTGATCCAAGTAATAGTTCGCTGATTTTTTCTACTTTTTTGATAGTAGTCAGATTTTGAGTAGTATCTATTAAGCTTTGTGTAATGTTAGATGTTGCAAATAAAGGTGAAGAAATGAATATTGATAAAGCTAGCGTGACGGCTTTTTTGCTAGTAGATAGCATATAGTGACCTATGATATAAATTTGAAAGATTCAATAAAGTAGTTCCTATATTATCAGTCTTGTTACTCGCTTGTAACAATGGTTTTGCTAAATTTAGCTGGTATTTTATTAGAGGTTATAAAGAGGGCTATACCATTCGTTGTGAATATATCTCTTTATTCAATTATTCTACAGCTATCTTATTTTACTCAGGTCACACTATGTTTCACATTGAGGTAATATGAATTACATTTAGTTTAATCAGTTAAATGTTCAGGATATGGCTAACACAACATGTCAAAAAACATAAACCTAGGTTTGCTTCAGACTCTGCTTATCCTGCTACAAGAAAATCATGTTAGTAAAGCAGCTGCTCGACTTAATTTGACGCAATCTGCTGTCAGTCGACAGCTCAGCCAGCTTAGAGAGTTGTTTCAAGACCCCTTGTTCGTTCGTCAAGGCAATCTATTATTAGCTACTCCCAGAGCAAAACAGTTAGAGCCTGAGTTAAAGGTACTTATTCAGCAAGTTAATACTTTAGTCTCACCTGTGCATTTTGATCCTGCTCACTGGCAAGGTAGTTTAACATTGGCTTCTTCCGATTATGTAGGGCAGTTTATTTTTCCAGATATATTTGAGGCTTTTGCCCAGCAAGCACCCGGTTTAACCCTGAATTATCAGTTATGGCAACCCGATCAGTTATCGGTATTGGGTGAATTGGATATTGAGTTTGTGACTACTATGTTGGATCAACTACCTGATGGTATTTATGGGGAGTTAATTGGCCAAGATGGCCCTGTTTGTGTCATGGCAAAAACACATCCTTTTGCTCAGCAGAGACCTGATATATCACTATCAGACCTGTTGAGTTATCCTCATATTTCAATTACGGCGGGAGGAGAAAAAGACAGCTTTGTAGATACTTATCTGACTTCCATTCAGAAGCAACGTCATATTCAACTGAAAGTCCCCCTATTTTCGACTGCAATAAACATCCTTTGTCGCAGTGATGCACTACTGGTGATTCCTGAGCATATTGCCTTGCATATCTCAAAGCACTTTCCTATTTGTTATCGATCGCTACCGATTCCAATGCCTATCCATAAATACTGGCTAATCTGGCATCCTAAATACGATATAGATCAGGCGCATATTTGGGCGCGTGGAATGCTGATTACTCAGCTTAAAGGATCTATCTACTCTCCATTACAGGTTATGAGTAATAATCATGACTAACTCTACTATTTTTAATTTCTTATCATAAGCCTAGATTGCTAATCTATGCCCGGAAAGCAAACCCTGCCTTTTTTATTAGTAGTGGAGTTTTATTCCTTATGGAATTTAGTCTTTGGCTATCCCTGGTATTAATTTGTCTGTTAGGTGCAATGACTCCAGGTCCTAGCCTGGCTGTGGTCATTCAGCACACAGTGGGTAGCAGTCGATTACATGGTTTTTGCACGGCCTGGGCGCATGCATTAGGCGTTGCATTATATGCACTGTGTAGTTTATTAGGGTTGTCTATTGTTCTACAGCAGTCTCCACTTTTGTTCAAAATAATTGCTTATGGTGGTGCAGCCTATTTGGCATGGTTGGGTTTCAAAGCGCTTAGCTCTAAAGGGGGCTTGGTCAATCAACTAAAATCCCATCAAACAGCCAGTTATAGCAAAGCGGCTAAAGATGGGGCTATGATTTCCCTGTTGAATCCCAAGCTGGGACTATTCTTTCTAGCTCTTTTTAGCCAGTATGTTTCTGCAAGTTCAGACCTTTCTAGTCAAGTTGCTTTAGTTTCCACGCCATTAGTTATTGATGGGCTCTGGTATAGTTTGGTTGCATTTTTATTGACCATCCCAAAAATACTGAGCGCTATCCGTCAACAAGCCATTTGGATAGATCGAGTGTCTGGAGTGATCTTGCTGTTTCTAGCCGTGAGGGTGGTGTGGGCTGTCTAATATGCTCTTCGCTGTCTGACGGACACTTCGCAAGCCGTCTTGTGCAAGAGTTCGTCAGGTTGCGCAGAGGTCATAAAACAATTATTAGAGGACCGTTTAGTAGTTTCTATCTGCGATCATCCCTATACCAATAAATAAAAACAACAATATTGGTGAGAGTATAAGGTTGTGTAGTGAAACGAGTATGTCGGCTAGCCAGGGGGTTAAAAAGATTAGTGCAGCACCATAACCAACAGCACAAACCAGTATAAATACGGCAGTTCGGATTATAAAATTAAAGCGATTAATGTGACGTTTTATTGCCAGGTTAACTTTATTGCCAAACAGTACAATTAATGTAGCCATAATAGCTAATGCCGTCTCGTAACTGTACTTTTTGCACCATAGCGATAGTTGGCTAAAAATATCTAAAAATGCATCCATAGTTTATTCTTTAACTCATAAAAAATTCGAGCAGATCGTTTAGATACTGAGTACCCAATAGAGTAGGTTTGACTGTGTCATTGGATATATCAAGCAGCTCTTTGTTTACCGCTCTTTTTAAGTCTGTTTTTATTGACTCGACAGAAATTCCGGTGCGTTCACTAAAATAGCTAAGGGGAACACCTGCTGTTAATCGCATGGCATTCATCATAAATTCTAAGGGAAGTTCTGATGTTGTAATTACCCGTTCGCCAGCAACAAAAGTTTTCTCTGGGTTTAAATAGTCTTTAGGTAACCGAGTCTTCCATCGACGTATAATCTGTTGTTGGGTTAAATCAGTGAGCTTACCGTGGGCTCCTGCACCAATGCCGATAAAGTCGCCAAACTGCCAGTAATTCAAATTATGTTGTGCTGGTCTACCTGGCTTACTATAAGCAGAAACCTCATATTGTTGGTAATTTTGTTGCGCTAACAAAGCCTGGCCAGCTTGCTGGATATCCCATAGCAGATCATCAACGGGGAGCTTGGGTGGCTTTGAGAAAAAGACCGTATTAGGCTCAATGGTCAGTTGATACCAGGATATATGAGTTGGTTCGGCAGCAATCGCTGTGTTTATATCGACTAACGCTTGTTCAACTGTCTGGTTAGGCAAGCCATGCATTAAATCTAGATTAATATTTTCAAAGCCAGCTTGTTTGGCAATATCAACTGCTAGCAGCGCTTCATCTGAGTTGTGAATACGCCCAAGCACAGTTAAATGCTCTGGATTAAAGCTTTGTATACCAATAGAGAGCCGGTTAATCCCAGCCTGGAAGAAGCCTGCAAACTTTTCCTGTTCAAATGTGCCTGGGTTGGCTTCCAGTGTTATTTCTATCGTTTTTGCAAATTGAATATGAGTTTTTAGTCGGCTTAATAAGTCTTTTATTGCATTGGCTGAAAGCAGACTGGGAGTTCCGCCACCAAAAAAAATACTCTGTAGTTCTCGATTTTGAATGAGCGCCTGTTCCTGAATAAAGTCCTGAACTAATGCATCAATATAATCCATTTCGGGTATTTGTTGAGGGGAGGTGTGTGAGTTAAAGTCACAGTAAGGGCATTTACGCACACACCAAGGTACATGAATATAAAGGCTTAAAGGGGGTAATTTGATCACAATATACGACTTTAGCTAGCTACATACCCAAGAGATTAAAACCATATGAGAAAGGTTTTGCTAACTCTTTTTTAATTTCGTTAACAATTTCTGCATTGCTTGAGCACGATGGCTGAGTTTGTTTTTCAGGTTTGAGGGAAGCTCTGCAGATGTACAATGCTCAGATGGCACAAAAAATAACGGGTCATAACCAAAGCCATTGTCACCACGCACTTCTTCTAAAATGATACCTTCCCAAGTGCCATGACAGATAAGGGGAGTTGGATCTGCCGGGTGCTTTAGGTAAACCAGCACACAGTGGAAGCGGGCAGTACGCTCACTGGGAGACTTGCCTTCTAGTAGTTGTAATAATTTCTGGTTGTTATCAGCATCTGATGCTGCTTCGCCAGCAAAGCGGGCAGAGTAAATGCCTGGGGCACCATTGAGAGCATCCACCTCTAAGCCAGAGTCATCAGCAAGTGCTGGCAGCCTAGCAATGCTTGAAGCATGGCGTGCTTTTAAAATGGCATTTTCAACAAAAGTAAGACCCGTTTCTGCTACTGATTGGATACCAAATTGCTTTTGGGGCAACATCTTAAAATTTAGCCCCCCCAGTAAGTGTTGAAATTCGTTCAGCTTACCTAAGTTATTGCTTGCTAGTACCACTTGCTGAATATTGCCTGACATAAATAGATTATTCCTCGTATAACTTGTGCTGGAAGTTAAGCTCGAAGGGGGCCTGGTTAGGATCGGGCTGAATTTCTACAGTAAATTTTAGCTGTTCTTCGTTGGTAAATTCAAAAGGTGCTAAATAATAAACAGCGGTGCCTTCTTCGATTTTTTTAAATGAGAGCGTTTGTGATTGTTGAATTAGGTTGATGACTTTTCCATTCAATATCGCACTGATTGGTTTGTTGCTGTCTTGTTGTTTTTTTTGTACAGAAATATTAATTACACCTTCACGCTTACCCCGTGGAATACCATATTGTGCAGCGACATTAGGCTGTAAAAAAGTGCTGTTGAAGACAGAGTAATGAACTGTATAGTCGTTAAACGATTTGGTTTCTGCATTAACTGATGGGCTTAATAAATAAGCAAAAATCACTGCAACATAACCCATCAAGTTTAGATTGACTTTCATCATGGCTGACTGCCCTTGTTTGTTAAGCTGACTCGCTGATCGTAGCCTAAGCGGCTATTGATTAAAGTATACTCCAGCTCACACTAACGAGTGAGATGGTAGATGGCTATTTCCCCAAACAGGTTTGGTAGTAGTCGTGACAACCAATCACCACGGTGAGTTTGGTCTACTACCATACGGTTAAGAATTCTCACTTGTTTCTGCTGGCAAAGCTCTTCAAAGTCTTTAAAAGTACAGAAGTGGATGTTCGGGGTGTCATACCAGGTGTAGGGCATGAACTTGGATACAGGCATTTTGCCTCGCTGGGTTAGGTAAAATCGGCAACGCCAATGACCAAAGTTGGGGAAAGTGATAATACACTCGCGACCAATTCTTAACATTTCCTCTAACACTAAGTGAGGGTAGTGAACAGCCTGTAGTGCTTGAGCCATTAATACAGTATCAAAACTATTATCGACAAAATTGCTAAGCCCTTTATCTAAGTCTTGTTCAATAACATTAATGCCTTTTGTAACGCAGCGTTCAATATTATCAGGATCAATTTCTAAACCATAACCCAGGGTTTGTTTGTGTTCCTGTAAATACTTCAGAAAAGAACCATCACCACAGCCTAGGTCTAGCACCCTGGATTGAGGGTCAATCCATGCCTGAATAATTTGAAAGTCAGTTCTCATTGGCTTTCACCTCATTGGCAATACGGGCTAAATAAGCTTTAAAAGCATTTCGATAGCGAGGGATTGGTAGTAAAAATGCGTCATGGCCTTCTGGCGCATCTATGTCCAGGTAGCTCACATTTTTTTTGGCAGAAATCAGTGCATCAACTATGTCTTTGGAGCGTTCGGGAGAAAAGCGCCAATCTGTCGTGAATGACATAATAAAAAACTGGCAGCTGGCATGACTTAATGCGGCCACTAAGTCATCGTTATAATCTTTTGCAGGATCAAAGTAATCTAGGGCTTTGGTCATTAGCAGGTAAGTATTTGCATCAAAATTTTCAGAGAAAACTTCACCCTGGTAACGTAAATAACTTTCAACCTGAAACTCTGCACCAAAATCAAAATTAATTGCGCCAGAGCGTAATTCTCTGCCGAATTTTTGCCGCATGGCATCGTCAGAAAGGTAAGTGATATGGCCAACCATTCTGGCAAGCATTAACCCTTTTTTAGGGTAATCATTTTGCTCTTTGTACCAGCCATTATGAAAGCCTTCATCAGACATAATGGCTTGTCGGGCAACTTCATTAAATGCAATATTTTGTGCTGTTAATTTTGGGGCAGAGGCTATAATCACAGCATGCTTGAGCCGCTCAGGGTAGTCGATGGACCATTGCAGGGCCTGCATGCCTCCTAAGCTACCGCCTATGATAGCAGCCCACTGCTCAATACTAAGCATGTCTGCTAGCCTGGCCTGGCTATTCACCCAGTCTTTAACTGTTACTATTGGGAACTCTGGTCCATAAAGCTTTTTGGTGGCAGGGTTAACGCTGTTTGGCCCAGTAGAGCCATGACAACCGCCGAGGTTATTTAAAGCCACCACAAAAAAATGGTTGGTATCAATTGGCTTGCCTGGGCCAATGTAGTTATCCCACCAGCCTGGCTTGCGATCTTCCATACTATGGAAGCCAGCAGCGTGGTGGTGACCACTGAGTGCGTGACAAATCAATACAGCATTCGATTTATTGCTATTTAGCTTGCCATAGGTTTCGTAGGCTAACTCATAATGAGGTAGGGTTTGGCCACAAGCAAGCTCCAAAGGGGTGTTAAAAATAGCTAACTGGGGTTCAACCAAGCCTACCGAGTCGGGTGGAATTTGTTCTGGCATGATTAGCTTACTTCACTCCTTTATACCCTTTTTGAATAGTTTTTAGGGTATCTTGAACGAAACTGTCGTATAGCAAATGGGGATTATGGGTTGTATACCCAAGACGAAGAGTATAATAAACAGAAGTCTGTACTATAGCTATTAGCTTAGTAAGTTATTTGAAGGGCTTTGGAAAACACCCTCCCCCGTTCTAACTAACGCTCTTATAAGTATTAAGGCCGCTATCGTGCACTAATTGAAGCAGCCAGTGACCCCCTATCCCGAGGAAGAGGGGATTGAAAATAGGAAGGAGGCATGAAAAATTACAGAGTAGAGGGCCACTCATCTTGTATTATAGGCTCTGGTTCAGCGTTGTTATTAGATTGACCCAGAAAGCCATCGGCTAGCTCTAGCTGTTTAGCTGTATCATTAATAAATAAGCTGATCTTTTCTGAGCGCCAAAGAATACTTTGGGCATCCATTGTTAGGTTACGCAACTGAACCATTTGCTGCTCAGTGAGCTGCTTTTGCTCTAAAGTATGCTGTAGTAATGGTTGCAGTACATTGTTTGCCCATTGAGTAGTTTCCTCTTTTAGCAGCTTTAGGGCTTGATTAATTTGGTTAATTAATGTGTTAAATAAGCGAGTAGGGATCGGCCCTGTCTCTGGTGATTGAGCAGTAAGTTGTTGGTTAAACCCTTCTGAGCGGGTTTGTAAAGACCGGAACTGTTGAGTGTAGAACTCTAAATCGATATGAGGAACAGGTAAAGTCAGTTCATCATGCTTTGGTTGATAGCGCTCATATAATGAGCTGGCCATTTTGTTTGCCATACTCACTTCAAGCTTCAAATTATTTAAGTCTAAATATAAAGACCTGAAAAAGTCAGCAATACCTTGGGCAAGACCAGCACCTGGGGTCCACTGCTCACTGATACTACTTTTAAGCTTATTAGCAAGGCGACTAAACTGTGGGGTGTTAGCTGCAGTGCTTAATAGTTCTGCTTGTCTAGATAGTAAACGGCGATTAGATTTTAAAGTGAGTAGCCGCTTGTGGTAATTCTGAAACTCTGCCTTGGTTTGGGTATTTAATTCTTCAATGATAGTTTTGTTCTCACCAGTGCTTTTACCTATAAGCTGGTGCTGGGCTTTTAAGTCTTCTAACCGTAACCGCATGGAGTCACGGCTGTTCTTCATCATGGCTAGGGTGCTTTGCAAAATTGGAGTAGTAGCCAGTTTAGTTTGATGCTCATTAACTCGCTCACTCAGCGCTTGCTCTAATGCATCGATATTGCTGCGACTAATTTGTCGTTGATTTTCGCGCACTTTACCCAGCAGGGCATGCTTGGCAGAAACAGGTAAAATGCTTTCTGCAGCTAAGCCTAGTTTTTTAGCAATAGATTTTTGTCGTTGGGCGATCGTGAGCTGGGCATAGCGCTCACCTTCTAAGTCATCCCATAGCAGGTCGACTTTATTTAATACAGTGAGTAGCTGAACTGTTGGGTCATCTTGAATTTGTTTTAAATAAAACTTCCAAACAGCCAAGTCATTAATGCTGATGTTTTTCTCTGCACTGACTACAAACACTACAGCATGGCTGTGATTGAGAATATCCAGTGCTAGCTCAGGCTCGCAGCCATAACTGTTCAAGCTGGGGGTGTCAATAATGCGCAGCCCGTGATTGAGTTGGGGGTGAGCAAAACTAATTACCGCATAACGCCAGGCAGGGATAATCACTTTACCTGGTGTGGTTTCACTAGCTTCCAAAGCACCAGGGCTAAACCCGAGTTGCCGAGCTTCTTCATAGCTGGCATGGCGATTACGCGATACTTCATTGAATGCCTTGGCCATTTCAGCTGGATTATTGCCTGGTAAGCTGATGGTTACCCATTCATCAGGTGATGCTTTATAGCTAGCAATGGTGCGCTCAGTTTTACGTGTTTCAATGGGGAGTAATCTGATATAAGCATTGGTAGCTGTTTTATCTGATAACACTTCTGTTGGACACATGGTGGTACGGCCCACTTCAGAAGGAAACAGCTTTTGACCAAACTGAGAAGAAAACAAAGCATTGATCAGCTCTGTTTTTCCCCGTGATGACTCACCTACAAAAGACAAGGTAATAGCATCATCAACCAGCTTCTGTTTGGCACGTAAAATAAGGTCTTCTATCTCTGGGGAACTAAGTTGGTTTTTAGACAACCAACCAGTATATTGGGAGAGCTGACTGTTGGCTTTCCGTTTCCAGTCTATATATTGTTCAAGTTGTTTTGTTAAACTGCTCGTGTTCATTGCTTGGTACCACTACCCTTAAATGCGGCGACTTCCTTTATACTTAGCCAGCTTCTTTAGACCAGTTGTGGGCCTAGTGCTGCATATTCTAAATTAAAAGTGCCGCACTATATTTAATTAAACGAAGAGGCGTGGAAAGGGTCAATTAATCACTACAAAAAAATTACAGCTCTGTGATAGATAACACGAATTTAAGCCGATAAGGGAAATTGATTGTATAAATAGTGTGAAAGCCTAAGGGCGAACATAGTCTGTTAATTGTCGTATTCGTTTGGCAGTTATAGGGTTGGTCTTTTTATGCTCAGTAGTTACGATGTGTCGTTATACTTGTGACTTGAGATGGTCAATAGGTGATTGATAAAAGCACTACTCACTTTATACTGAAAATAATTTGAAATAACTAGCAGGCAGTGCTTGGCACGGATAGCCTAAGGGCACCTCTAATAATTGTTTGCTGTCTTGCACTGGGTTAGCTTGTTTGGAAAGGCAGTCAGCCTTACGCATCACAAGTCGCCTTTCAAGACCCTGTCAGATTACACAGAGGCCATAAACAGTTATTAGAAGTGCCCCTAGGTTTTTTTATATTCAGCTTCTTTATATATAGCTAAGAAAAAACCGCAGACCAATATCTGCTAAAGCAATACCTTTTAAGGCATTCACGGTTACCAGCTTTAGAACATAAATGCCTAAAAATACCACCATAATGGAAAAATCTAAGCCCCCCAAGGGTGGAATAACTTGTCTGATTCGTTTGCTCATGGGCTCAAATAGCTGATTAAGCAGCATTAGTGCGGGACTATAGCTACCTGGTGCAATAAAACTTGCTATGGCAATGATAATGCCTGCAAACATATAAAAATTAAGCAGAATGCCTAATAAGCCAGCAATTGAGGCAACTATTACCATGCCAAAATGTAAACTAAGCGGCGACACTCCACCAATTAATGAAATTAAATACACCAGAACTATTTGAACTAATAAAGCTAGCACTAGGCTAGCAGTGTCTGAACCGGCTATGCTGGGGATAAAGCGCCTTAGCGGTATAAGAGGTGGAGTAGTTGCTTTTACCACAGCCTGAGAAATAGGATTGTAAAAATCCGCTTTAATCAGCTGCAAAATAAACCTTAACAGTACCGCAAGTACATAAAGCTCCCCGACAAACCATATTATCAGGCCTAAAACCATTTGCAGTGTATCCATAAGTTTTTCTCTAATCCTTAGTGCTAATCGTAAACAGTTGGATTACTTGTATTCAGTTGCCATTTCTACTGAGCGTTGATAACAGGCTTCCATTGCATCATTTACTAAGGACTTAAAGCCATTTTGCTCAAAAAACTGAATCGCTTGTTCAGTGGTGCCACCAGGTGACATGATTTGTTGTTTTAATTCAGTAACAGTATATTCGCCTTGTTGTGCCATTAAACCAGCGCCAATGGCTGTTTGTGAAGCCAACTTAATTGCATCTTGTTCAGTAAGCCCCATTTTTTTTGCTGTAGCGACCATTGACTCAAGTAGCAGAAAAAAATAAGCCGGAGCACTGCCTGATACAGCAGTTACTGCATGAAGTAGTTCCTCATCTTCAACCCAGGTACTGTTACCAATGGTAGCAAATAGTTCGGTAATAAAATCTTTATCCGCCTGTGTCGTATGCTTATTCGCATAAAGTCCTGTTGCTCCTTTACCTACTAACGAAGGCGTGTTGGGCATACTGCGAATAACGGCTAGAGAGTTGTCGCCTGCCCAGCTGGCAATTTGGCTAGTGGGAATACCTGCTGCTACAGATACCAGTAAAGGTTTATTGTTGACAATAACAGGTGCTAACGTTGCCAGCACATCCTTTAGCTGTTTAGGTTTGACCGCTAATACGACAATATTTGCCTGTTGCACGGCAGTTTTATTATCAGAGGTTGTTTGGATTTGCCATTGAGCAGGTATTTTATCCAAGGTGGTTTGGCTGCGAGCAGTTGCCCAAATGGATTGAGAAGGGTAGCTTTGCTGAACTAATCCACCAATGATACTTCTGGCCATGTTGCCAGCCCCAAGAAATGCGATTGTCTTATCTGCTTTCATCTATTTATTCTCTGGTTTAACTGGAGGACGTTGCCCAAAAATTGCCGTACCTACTCTGACATAAGTAGCCCCTTCTAAAATGGCTGCTTCTAGGTCATTGCTCATTCCCATTGATAATGTATCGAGAGGAGCCTCTGGTAGTTGCTTCTGTAACAGTTGTAGCGCACTAGCCAGTTGAGCAAAATTTGCACGCTGCTGTACTTGATCTTCTGTTGGGGCAGGGATTGCCATTATCCCTCGTAGGGATAAATGAGGTAACGAGCAAATAGCACTGGCTAGTTCAGATAATTCAGTTAGAGATACACCTGACTTGCTTGCTTCACTGCTAATATTGACTTGTAAACAAATATTTAAAGGGAGAGTGCCAATTTCTGCTCTCGCTTCGTTTAGGCGAGTGGCAACTTTAAGTCGATCAACACTATGTACCCAGTCGAAATGCTGGGCAATCTGTTTGGTTTTATTTGATTGAATAGGCCCAATAAAGTGCCAGGTCAGTGGTAAATCTTGCAGGTGTTTCTGCTTATCAAGGGCTTCCTGCAAGTAATTTTCACCAAACTCAGTTTGGCCTGCTTCGTAAGCTGAACGAATTAACTCAGCAGGTTTGGTTTTACTAACTGCAAGCAATTTTACTTGTTGTTTATATGAGCTAGTGGCAGCAGCTTTCGCAATTTGTTGACGAACAGAGTCTAGATTGTTTGCTATGGTCATTAATAAACACTTTTAAGCTTTCGTGATGTTAGGGGAGCAAGCTCTTCTGATAATAAACGATGTGCTAACAAATCAAAATGTTAGGGCCTATTGACTTCAGGCGTTGTATAATTTTTGCAGTAACCAATAATTGTTGTAGTAAAACTAGCTGCAGTTGTAACAAAGCAAGAAAAATAATTGAGGAACCAGCATGGACATAACTGAGTTGCTTGCCTTCAGTGCTAAGCAGGGGGCATCTGACTTACATATTTCTGCCGGGCTGCCACCAATGATCAGAATAGATGGTGATGTCAGGCGAATTAACTTACCAGCTTTAGATCATAAACAGGTCCATGCACTGATTTATGACATTATGAATGATAAGCAGCGTAAGGATTATGAAGAATTTCTTGAAACTGACTTTTCATTTGAAGTGCCAGGTGTTGCTCGTTTCCGGGTAAATGCTTTTAACCAAAACCGAGGCGCTGCGGCGGTATTCCGAACCATCCCATCTAAAGTTCTATCAATGGAAGAGTTGGGAATGGGCAAAGTGTTTAAAGATATTGCCGGCTATCCAAGAGGAATAGTACTGGTAACTGGGCCAACCGGTTCAGGTAAGAGTACGACACTTGCCGCGATGATGGATTATATTAATGAAAATCGCTATGAACATATTCTAACCATCGAGGACCCTATCGAGTTTGTGCATGAATCCAAAAAATGTCTGGTTAACCAGCGTGAGGTACATCGTGACACCTTAGGGTTTAGTGAAGCTCTGCGCTCTGCCCTTCGGGAAGACCCGGATATTATTCTGGTAGGTGAGATGCGTGACTTGGAAACTATTCGTTTGGCACTTACCGCCGCTGAAACAGGTCACTTGGTCTTTGGCACCTTGCATACCACTTCTGCGGCTAAAACCATTGACCGGGTAGTGGATGTATTCCCGGCACAGGAAAAAGATATGGTCCGGTCTATGTTGTCTGAATCATTACAGGCTGTAATCTCACAAACCCTATTGAAAAAAATTGGCGGTGGGCGAGTGGCAGCCCATGAAATCATGATTGGTACCCCTGCAATCCGTAACTTGATTCGTGAGGATAAGGTTGCCCAAATGTATTCATCTATTCAAACCGGCGGTAGCTTGGGGATGCAGACTTTAGACCAATGCCTGAAAGACCTTCTGCAAAAAGGCATTATTGGTCGTGATGCAGCTAAAGAAAAAGCCAAAATTCCAGATAGCTTTTAAGAAAGCTTTAAATGACGGGTGACAGCAACTGAGCTGTTAGCCGTACTTATTCTGAAGTTGCAGGCTATTTTAGAGAAGTGCCACTAGACTTAATCAAGAAGTGATACTTTAAGCAGCATACTGTTGTTCCTGCTTTTTCAAATGGTGCAGGTATGGAAATTAATAAGATTTTAAAGTTAATGGTTGAAAAAGGGTCTTCAGACCTTTTTATTACTGCTGGGGTGCCACCAAGCATGAAGGTGCATGGCAAAATTGTCCCCATCACCAAAACTAACCTCAGCCCGGAAAAAACCCGTGAGACCGTTTATGGTGTGATGAATGAGTCTCAGCGCCGAGAGTTTAATGAAAAGCGTGAGTGCCAATTTGCTTTGAGTGCCAGAGGGGTTGGTCGGTTTCGGGTAAGTGCTTTTTATCAGCGCAATTTGGTTGGTATGGTATTAAGGCGGATTGAAACCAATATCCCTGAAGTGGATGACTTAGGCCTGCCTTCAGTTATTAAAGATTTAGCCATGACAAAACGTGGCTTGGTCATATTTGTAGGCGCGACAGGTACGGGTAAATCGACATCGCTGGCAGCCATGATTGGTCATCGTAACCAAAATAGCACAGGGCATATAATTAGCATCGAAGACCCCATTGAATATATTCACCAGCACCGTGGCTGTATTATTACCCAGCGAGAAGTGGGTATTGATACTGACAGTTTTGAAATTGCCTTGAAAAACACCCTGCGTCAGGCCCCTGATGTCATTTTAATTGGTGAGATTCGTTCGCGAGAAACCATGGATTATGCTGTTGCATTCGCTGAAACAGGGCATTTATGTCTGGCTACTCTACACGCTAACAATGCTAACCAGGCGCTAGATCGGATTATCCACTTCTTCCCTGCTGATCGGCACAGTCAGACCTGGATGGACTTGTCACTAAATATGCGAGCAATCGTTGCCCAGCAATTGGTTCCTACCCCAGATGGTAAAGCTCGTCGAGCCGTGGTGGAGGTTCTGTTGAATACGCCTCTTGCATCAGATTTGATACGTAAAGGATCAGTGCATGAGCTAAAACCATTGATGCAAAAGTCCAATGAGTTGGGTATGCAGACCTTTGACCAAGCATTGTATAAGCTCTATAACGCAGGTGAAATTACTTACGAAGATGCCCTTGCTCACGCAGACTCACCTAACGACTTACGCTTGATGATCAAACTTGGCTCAGAAACTGACTCTGATCACCTAACCAGTGTGGCGGATGCGTTGAGTATTCAAGAGGAGGAAGAACCAAGAAAGATGTTCTAATAGCCTTCGCGAAAGCTTTTTATGGTTTGTTGTCTTCGCTCTTCACCCCAGTCACTTATTACTTATAAGCTCCTGGGGGCAAGTCTGCTACTGTAAGACTTGCGGTAGCAGCTTTACTTCATAAGAAAGTGCTACTGGAACTCATCGCTCGACGGCCCAGCTAGCACTTTTTATTTCAATTAGTGTGGCTATCGCTAGCTTTACAGTAGTAAGCCAGCCCCCTAAAAACCTTTCACTGTGGCTATATTTTGTATGTCTAGGAGCTTTCTTGGGCTGCTAGTTGGGCAAGCCACTCTTCCAGTAAAACCAGTGCGGCTAGGCTATCAACTGGCCGCTCTTGATAGTTTCTCCGATGGCCTATTTCATCTGCCTTTTCTTTGGCACTTCTTGTCGATAGCCGCTCATCAGCAGGGTACCAGGGCTTGCCAAAACGCCCATGAAGGCGATTTGCAAACTTCCTTGCACGTATTCCCATCTCACCCATAGTCCCATCCATATTGAGTGGTATACCCACTAAGAATGCATCTGGCTGCCACTCTTGAATAAGTTGCTCCAGTGTTTGCCAGTTGGGGGCGCCATCATGCGCTCTAATTGTAGGCAGAGGAGAGCTGGTACCAGTGACCCGTTGGCCAATGGCAACCCCAATATTTTTTGTGCCAAAATCAAAAGCCATAATTTGGCTGATTTTGTCGTCTAATTTAGGTAAAGAAAAATCAATAATCACAGAAATATTTATATTGAGTTGAAGATAGCCAAAGCGAAGGGTATCAGGCGTGACCGACTTCTGTGGAGAGTAGATGCAAATCCACCCCAATTAATGCGGCAGCTGCTTCCAACCGTTTTTCCATCGGGGTTTGAAATAAAATGGATGGTTCAGCATCACAAGTAAGCCAGGCGTTATCTTTTATTTCTCGTTCCAGCTGGCCTGCTTCCCAACCTGCATAGCCAAGTGCTACTAGCGCATTGTCGGGGCCATGATTCTTAGCCATTGCTTGCAAAATATCTTTCGAGGTGGTCAGCTGAATACTGGGGGATACTGCAATACTTGAGTCCCACTGGTGCTGACCGGGGGTGTGAAGCACAAAGCCACGCTCAAGCTCTACTGGTCCACCAGCATAAATAAGATCGCTTTGATACCGGTTATTTGAATCAGGCACAATTCCAACCTGACGAAATATCTCGCCCAGGGTTAATTGGGTTGGCCGATTAATAACAATCCCCATTGCGCCCTGATCGTTATGCTCGCAAATAAAGGTGACTGATTGCGAAAAATTAGGGTCCATTAAATGGGGCATAGCAATCAGAAAGCGATTTTTTAAACTGTCAGGCACTTGTGTTTTCATAACCCTAAGTATTGGGGTATGTATAAGGGAACACAAGGTCGAGCTTAGAAATTTTTTGGTCGCTGTTAAAAACTTGAAAGATAATTGCCTTTTTCGAAACGAAAGGTTCGAATGATTTCGACTTTATCAAATTCCCTTAAATCATCACCAAAAGGTGCGTAAGGCGCAGCTAATTTCACAATTCGAATAGCTGCATCATCAAGGACTTTTTTGCCAGAAGATGAAGAAATTTCAACTCGGTCCAGGCTACCATCAGCATTAATAATCGCGACTAGTCGTAAGCTGCCATAAATTTTGCTTTGACGAGCTTTTTCGGGGTAGTTGATATTACCTACTTTTTCAACTTTGCGACGCCAGGCTTCTTTATAAAAAGCACCTTTGTCTCGCATGGTAGATGCTGCTGTAATCCGATGAATTTTTGGTCGCTTAGCATACTCTTGCACTTGTTGATCAAGCTGAGCTTGCACCGCAGCAACTTCAGCACTTATTTCAATAAACTGCTTAGTTTTTTCACGACGATTGGTTTTTTGCTTTTTCTGTTGTTTAGTATCTGCTGTGACCCGTTGTTTTGAACGACTAGTTGTTGTTACAACATCCGACTTTTGTGCTTCTTGTTGTTTGACTACTTGCTCTTGAGGCTGTGGAGATATTTTACGATGCTTAGTGTCAGCAATTTGAGCTTGTTGGTTGGTGGTTGGTCGGGCTTTTTCTTCTAAGGTACCACTACCCTCTTGATCAGCCTGAGCCAGAAAGTCTGCTTTATCTGGGCGCTTTTGGCTTTCGTAGGAGGCAAGGGTAATCTCAATTGCTTTACTCATCTTGGGTGGATCAAGTAAGTCAAAGCTGATAAGCAAGAGCAATAAGTGGGCACCAATAGCAACAAAGGTCGCAAATAATAGCCTGTCCGTTGATGAATTATGTGCGTATGCTTCTGCGATAGCCATCTGCTTCTACATCCAAACCTAAGTCATATGCCCATGTGATAAAACTGCACTTTACAGCCTTATACAGGAACCTAATTCAAACAAACCGCCGAGTCTGCCAACATTACATATAAAAGTCTATGAATCAGCTTGCACCTTTTATCTTTTGGTAAATAGTATCCATTAATTGTCCTGCAATGTTTAAATTGTAGGCGTTATCAATCTCTCTGATGCAGGTTGGGCTGGTTACATTGATTTCTGTAAGATAGTCGCCAATAACATCCAAGCCAACAAAAATGAGCCCTTTTTGCTTTAATACAGGCCCAATGGTTGCGGCTATCTGCTTATCTTTTTCTGTAAGTGGTTGGGCAACACCTGAACCACCTGCGGCTAAATTGCCACGAATTTCACCTTCTGGAGGAATTCGTGCTAATGAGTAAGGGACAGGCTCGCCATTAATCATTAGAATACGCTTGTCGCCTGTTTTTATGTCAGGCACAAACTGTTGTGCCATAATTTGTTGTTGGCCAAAATTTGTTAGTGTTTCCAAAATAACATTGGTATTTGGGTCAGGGTGTTTTACTTTAAATACAGAGCTGCCACCCATACCATCTAGTGGTTTATAAATAACCTCTTGATACTCGCTGGCAAATTCTTTTAATTTATCTGCGCGTCGGCTAATTAAACTAGCAGGCATTAATTCGGGGAAATGAGTTGCAAAGAATTTTTCGTTACAATCACGTAAACTTTGTGGCTTATTCACCACCAATGTGCCGTGTTGTTCTGCTTGCTCTAATAAATAGGTGCTATAGATGTATTCGTTATCAAACGGTGGGTCTTTGCGCATTAAAATCACACTAAGCTCAGCCAATGGTTTATCATGGGCTTTACCTAATGCAAACCAATTATTAGAGTCGGCTTGAACATTAGAGTCGGCTTGAACAGATAGTTCTTGCATTAGGCCTTTGGCTACACCATTTTTTTGGTAAAGGTCGCACTGCTCCATATAAAACAGTTGCCAGCCTTTAGCCTGAGCAGCAAGTAACATCGCCAATGAACTATCTTTGTGATAATTGATCTGGCTAATGGGGTCCATGACTATGCCGAGAGAAATATTCATTAATTGACCTGTAGTTGCGCTAAGGGCTTAAATACATTGAACAAAAAATGTTATGCCTCGAAGTTTACCCTTATTTAGAATTGATAGCTAAACTATTATAAAGCTTGTTAAACCATATACACCGAGAGAAGTGAAATGTCTTAATATTATGAGCATATTGCTTATCAGGCGGTTTATTTATACCGCTTGGTTATAGTACGTTATAGATTGCACTAAGAATGTGTGATAAAACAAAAAATGACGCGGAATTCTGACTGCTTCTGTGGTCTAACCACTGACTAAAGTTGAAGAGTAACCCTAAGGCTGAAGGCGTTAGAGTATGGAAGACAACTTCGAGAGTTTGAAAGTAATGGTGATCGACGATAGTAAGACGATTCGCCGTACTGCGGAAACTCTACTTAAAAAGGTTGGCTGTACTGTGGTAACAGCAACAGATGGGTTTGATGCACTGGCTAAAATAGCCGATACCCAGCCCAATATTATTTTTGTGGACATAATGATGCCTCGTCTAGATGGCTATCAAACATGCGCCCTGATCAAAAATAACAGTGCATTCAAAGCCACCCCTGTTATCATGTTATCTAGTAAAGACGGTTTGTTTGATAAGGCTAAAGGGCGCATTGTTGGCTCTGATCAATATCTCACCAAGCCGTTTAGCAAAGAAGAACTGCTTGGTGCAATACGCGCTCATGTACCTTCAGCTAACAATGCCTAACCGGTTTTTTTAAATGGTGTTTTTTCAGATGGTGCCAGTAACCGTGAACATTCAGCAGCCACGGTTATCGGGTATAGGTGAATTAATTTTGGGGGAATTATGGCTCGAGTACTGATTGTAGAGGACTCACCCACTGAACGATACAAGCTGAAAGAGATGCTTGAAAAACACGGCCATGCTGTGTTGGAAGCAGAAAATGGTGCTGATGGGGTTGCATTGGCGAGGGATCAGAAGCCAGATGCGGTATTAATGGATATCGTCATGCCTGGCTTAAATGGCTTTCAAGCGACTCGACAATTAACAAAAGACCCTGGCACAAGCCATATCCCAGTTATAATTGTTACTACTAAAGATCAAGAAACTGACCGGGTATGGGGCAAGCGACAAGGCGCAAAAGATTATTTGACGAAACCTGTCGAAGAGTCTGTTTTGGTTAAGACCTTAAATAATGTACTGGCGGAAGCAAGTCGTTAAGGTTAATAACAATGGCCGAGGTGCAAACTCCTTTTAAAATCCTTCAGGATATTGCCAAACGAAGCAAACAGCATGCAGCTGGCTTGCCTGCTCAGGTTGAGGTAAAAGCTCACTGGAGTGGCGTAGGTTTTCGGATCGGTGAGCAGCATTTTGTCGCACCGATGGAAGAGGTGGCTGAAATATTACCAGTCCCTAATTATACCCAACTACCAGGGGTAAAACCATGGGTAAAGGGTATTGCCAATGTACGTGGACGATTAATTCCGATAATGGATTTACCTGATTTTTTAGGGGATCGGCTGTCTTCTACCAGAAAGATGCGTCGGATATTAGTTGTTGAGTACAGCGAAACAGTCAGTGGTTTGGTGGTTGATGAAGTGCTGGGAATGCAGCACTTCGCCATTGATGGGTTTATGAATCAAATTCCACGAGAAACACCAGAAAGTCTGCAGTCTTTTCTCACTGGCTCATATGAGCGCGATGATGAGCTATGGTTGGTATTTAGTCTGTTTGCCTTAGCAGAGCATCCTGATTTTTTTCAGGTGGCTGTTTAATGGGTATTCAGGGAAGCAGGCTAAGAGTCTGCTTGTGATGGTGATTGCGATAACAAACATAAATGTTGTAGGCCATGCGGGGGCCATTAAAACATGAAGGGTAAAGCTAAGAACCAAGCCTTTGTGCTTGTGGCTGTTTTAATCGTAGTGGTTATTATAGCGGTGGTTGCAGCAGCGTTTATTTTGTACGACGTTAACGTTAAAGCTACGCAAGATAAGGAATATATCGGCCATGCCGGGGAGTTGAAAGTATTATCTCAGCAGATAGCAAAAAACGCGACTGAGGCAGCAAGTGGTACAGAAGAAGCATTTTTATTGCTTAACCAGGCACGTAACAATTTCCAAACCCGGATGGATATTTTGGAAAATGGTGAGGCCCACTTACCCTCAATTGCTGATCAGGGGTCTGATACTGTTAATACGCAAATGGCCAGTTTGAAGACCACATGGGATAAAGTAAAAAGTAATGCCGATAGTATTTTACAAACGGAAGATACCGTTCTTTCCTTGCACGACGTAGCGTCTACGTTGTCTGAAACCATTCCCCAGTTACAAATTGAGTATGATGAAGTTGTAGAAATTCTGCTCGACAATAATGCACCAGCAGATCAGGTGGCAGTTGCTCAGCGTCAATCATGGTTGGCAGAACGTATTGTTGGTAGTGTTAACAAAGTATTGGAAGGTACTGAAGAATCAGTAATGGCAGCTGACAGTTTTGGTCGGGATGCCAGTTTGTTTGGTCGTGTACTGAACGGCATGATCAACGGTGACGAATCACTGAATATTACCAAAGTAGCTAATGATGAAGCAGTTGACCGACTAAATGAAATTAGTGACTTATTTGAATTCGTAAGTGGTAGTGTGGATGAGATTCTGGAAACATCTCCCGAGCTATTCCAAGTACGTGAAGCATCTGACCAAATATTTACCGATACCCAACAACTGTTGAAAGACACCACTGGTCTTGCTGATAGTATTGAAAACCTTGCAGAGGAAAGACCGCTAAAAACTTATTTTGGTTTGATTTTTGGTTTGGTTGGTCTGATTGCAGTAATTGGCATTGGTTTTGTGCTGGTAGTCGACTCTCGTAATCGCTTGCGCGAAACAGCAGAAGCTAACGAAGCAAACCAGAATGCGATTTTACGATTACTGGACGAATTAGCCGACTTGGCAGATGGTGACTTAACTGTATCCGCAACCGTAACCGAAGACTTCACTGGTGCGATAGCAGACTCTATCAACTTCTCTATCGACCAGCTACGACAGTTGGTAACTACTATTAACGAAACTGCTGTACAAGTGTCGTCTGCTGCTCAAGAAACCCAGGCAACAGCGATGCATTTAGCTGAGGCTTCTGAACACCAGGCTCAAGAAATTGCAGGGGCATCTGCAGCGGTTAACCAAATGGCGGTTTCTATCGATCAGGTATCTGCCAACGCAGCTGAGTCAGCCGCGGTAGCGGAACGTTCGGTGGGAATTGCGAACAAAGGTAACGAAGTTGTACAAAATACTATCGCAGGGATGGATACGATTCGTGAGCAGATACAAGACACTTCAAAACGGATTAAGCGTTTGGGTGAATCTTCTCAGGAAATCGGGGACATCGTATCGTTGATTAATGACATCGCTGACCAAACCAACATTTTGGCATTGAACGCAGCGATTCAGGCATCGATGGCAGGCGACGCAGGTCGTGGTTTCGCGGTGGTAGCGGACGAGGTACAGCGGTTGGCGGAGCGCTCATCAGCTGCAACTAAACAGATTGAAGCACTGGTAAAAACCATCCAGACCGATACCAACGAAGCGGTAATTTCGATGGAACAAACGACAGCTGAGGTGGTTAAAGGTGCTCGACTAGCTCAAGATGCGGGTGTCTCTCTAGAGGAAATTGAGAAGGTTTCCAAACACTTAGCAGATTTAATTCAAAACATTTCGAATGCCGCACGCCAGCAGGCTTCATCTGCGGGGCATATTTCGAATACGATGAATGTAATCCAAGAAATTACCTCTCAAACTTCTGCTGGTACAAATGCGACTGCTAATTCTATCGGTAACCTAGCAGAGCTAGCGACAGAAATGCGTAAATCGGTAGCGGGCTTCAAATTGCCAGAATCAGAAGCATTGAATTAATTAGGTAATAGGAGGTCATTGACAATAACCAACGAGGTGCTTATTAGGTTGTGACACCATGACGGTGACAAATGAATGGTCATTACAAGCTCTGCCTGACATGGATCAGGCCCAGTTTGAGCAGTGGAAGGCATTGCTCGAAGAACGCACAGGTATGACTATTACTGAACAGCGCAAAAGTTTCTTGCAAACCAGTGTGGGCATTCGGATGCGTGAGCTTGGTTTTAGCAGTTACCAAGCGTATTACGAAGAAGTGTCTACTGGTCCTTCTGCTGCACAGGAATGGGCCACTTTGGTTGATCGGTTGACAGTCCAAGAGACGCGTTTTTTTCGTCATGAGCCTTCATTTGATGTTGTTAAAGACTTCTTAATTCAACGTGAAAATCAAGAAAAAAAATCGGTTGAAATCTGGAGTGTCGGTTGCTCAACAGGAGAAGAAGCCTATTCGCTTGCGATGTTAGCAGATCAATGCTTAAGCAAAATTGGCAAGGGCTACTACTTTGGAGTGACAGCAACGGACATAAGTGTGCCTGCCTTAGCCAAAGCCCGACAAGGTATTTACCATCACCGCAAGTTAGAAACCCTGGATGACCAATTGTTGGCTACCTATTTTGAGCAGAAAAGTCAGCAGCATTATGAAGTGGTGCCTCGGTTGAAAGAGCGGGTCTGCTTTGCCAGAGTCAATGTATTAGAACTGGATAAAGCACCGATGCATGGGATGGATATAATTTTCTGTCAGAACTTATTAATTTACTTCCGCCGTTGGCGACGTAAAACCATTTTAAATCGGTTGGTTGAGCGTTTAGCCCCTGGCGGCTTAATGGTATTAGGTCTGGGAGAGGTGGTTGATTGGGTTCACACTGATCTTCAACGTACTCACAGTGACAGCGCGCTTGCCTTTTATCGTAGCAAGGCAAGCAGCAAATAGTTTGGTGGAGTAGTTATGGGCGATCGCCACGACTATGTAGCCCTGGACTGGGTTAAACCGGAAATAGATGAGGAGCTCAAACGCGCCAGACAAGCTTTGGAGGCGTTTGTAGAAAATCCACAGGATTTAACCCGGATGAGGTTTTGCCTCAACCATATTCACCATGTGCATGGTACTTTGCAGATGGTGGAGTTCTATGGGGCTGCATTACTTGCCGAAGAAATGGAAGCATTGGCACAAGCACTATTAAATAATACTGCGCGGAGTATCACCGAAGCGCAGGAAGTATTAATGCAGTCAATTTTACAGCTGCCAATGTATTTAGACCGGGTGCAAAGTGGTCGGCGAGACCTACCTGTTATTTTGCTACCTATTTTAAATGACATCCGTGCAGCTCGTGGTGAAAAGCTGCTCTCGGAAACCTCGCTATTTTCTCCGACCCTAGAGCATAAATACCCGAAATTAAAACCAACTGCTATTCAAAAATTAAAAGGCGAAAGCTTTGATACGCTGCTGAAAAAACTACGGCAAATGTATCAGTTTGCCTTAATTGGGGTGTTACGTGATCAGCATATGGCTGAAAACCTCAACTATATGGTGAAGGTTTTTAGCCGCTTAGAACAGCTTTTTTTAAAAACCCCTCTAGGACAGTTGTGGTGGATTGCCAAAGGAGTAATAGAGGGTATTGCTAATGGCTCTATTCATAATGGCAGTTCTGTGCGTTCATTATTACGACAGGTTGAGCATGAAATAAAGCGTGTCGTAGATGAGGGGCCTGAAGCGTTAAATGAGCCTGCGCCTGATGATTTAATAAAGAACTTACTTTATTACGTAGCTAAGTCTGATAATGAAACTCAACGTATTCGAGAAATAAAAGATAAATTTAATCTCGATGATGCATTACCCAGTGAACAAACCATTATTGCGGAACGTGACGCACTAGCAGGGCCAGATAAAGAGGCTGTTGGTTCCGTTGTTGAAGTATTAATTGAAGAACTGGTTGAGGTGAAAGAAGCCCTCGACCTATTTGTTCGCGATGCCAATAAAGAAGCAGAGCACTTAAAAAAACAGTTACCTACTTTAAAAAGAATATCTGACACAGTAGGTGTGCTTGGGTTAGGCATTCCACGAAAGGTGTTGGTTGAGCAAACAGAAATTATTGAAGCGCTGGCTAATAATGAGCGCCCTCTGGAAGACAATACCTTAATGGATGTGGCGGGTGCTCTGTTGTATGTGGAAGCCACCTTATCTGGCATGCTGCAAGAGCCTTTAGCCAAAGAAGGGGAAGAAGGAAATGAAGCATTAATTCCTGCCTCTAAAATTACTGAAGTTCACGGTGCAGTTATTCGCGAAGCTCGTAATGGTTTAGAGCAAGGTAAAGATGCCATCATCGAGTTTATTGCATCGCAATGGGATCATGAAAAACTAAAAGACGTACCCCTGCTACTTGATGAGGTGCGTGGTGGTTTGGCCATGATTCCACTAGAACGAGCCTCTATTTTAATCGCTGCCTGTCAGCGCTATGTACAGCTCGATCTGTTAGTTAAAAAAGCGATTCCTCAATGGCAGGCGCTGGATACCTTGGCAGATGCCATTACCAGTGTTGAATACTATCTAGAGCGTTTAACAGAAGACAACGTTACGCAAAATGAGCTGATTCTGGATGTTGCAGAAGAAAGTTTGATGCACCTTGGTTTTAGTAAGTCAGAGCTGCGTGGTGAAGAGCCACTAGCTCCTGTGGTAATTGCAAGAGAGCCAGAAGAAGTAGAAGAAGAGGAAGAATTTGACGTTGAAGGTCTCATCAGCGATGAGATGAAACCAGGCAAATCTGTTGCGAAAGAGGAACTGCCAGTTGAGCTGGAGGCAGAAGAAGAAATAACAGCAGACGAGCTACCAGAGTTACCTGAAGAAGCCGAAGCTGTTGAAGAAATAGAGTTCACATTAGAAGATGAAGCGCTAGAAGCTGAGCCGGTAGCTGAAGAGCAAACTATTGAAGAGGCTCTTGTTGAGGCAGCCCCTGCTGCTGAAGTAGAGGAAGAAGAGGATGACTTGATTGATGATGAAGTCATCGAAATCTTCATTGAAGAAGCAGGAGAAGTACAAGAAACCATCGCTGAGTTTTTCCCACAATGGCAAGCCAATCCTGGTGATAACAATGCACTTACCGAAGTGCGTCGTTCATTCCATACCTTAAAAGGCAGCGGTCGGCTTGTAGGAGCAACAATAGTAGGTGAGCTAGCTTGGTCAGTGGAGAATATGCTGAATCGAGTGATCGATGGCACTATTGAAACCTCTGAGGTGTTGTTTAGCATTATAGAGAGAGTCAGGCTCACCTTACCGAGCCTGGTGGATGACTTTGAGCACCGACGACAAAAGTTGACACCTTTAGCTGAGTCTTTAATGGCTGAAGCAGAGGCTTATTCAAAAGGTTTACCTTACGAAGCACCAGCTCATATTGATGAAGCTGAAGGAGTTCCTACGCAAAAGGAGTCTCAAGCCGCTGAAGCTGAGGAGGCAGCCGCCCCCTCAGAGAAAACTGGTGGATCTTCAGCGGAGGAATTGGAAGACACAGAAGAAGTTGACCCAATCCTACTGGAAATTTTCCAAAACGAAGCAGAGTCCCATATTAAAACAGTCGGTCAGTTTATTGATCACTGCCGTGCCTATAATGAGCCTCAGCCAATATCAGATGAACTCCCCCGTGCGTTGCATACCTTAAAAGGTAGTGCTCATATGGCGGGAGTTGAACCAATCGCACTGCTTGCCGGGCCCCTGGAAACCCTGGTGGTCGACTTGCGAAACCATATGATTAAGGCTGATGAAGAGGTTGTTAACTTACTGGATGAAGCTAACAACTTATTTGAAGCCAGTGTGCCTCAAGCTGGTAAAACCATTCCGTTTAGCCAGCCTCAGCTAGAAGCCTTCCTAAATAAAGTAGCTCAGCTGCAACAAGAGAAGATAACGAAAGTTGTTGAGGGAGAGCTTCTTGGAGAGCCACGAGAAGCGACAGGTTTTAGCTTTTTAACTGAGGGAATGGAGCTACTGTTGGATGCAGGTGAGATCCTACACCAATGGAGCCAAAAACCGGTACCTGGTGATGAGCTGAATGAGCTGATCAGTGAGCTAGCATCGCTCATAGAAGGGGCTGAAGAAGCTGAGCTATATGCTTTGGCTGAACTCTGTGAGGCATTACGAGACACTTATATAGCTGTTCTTGAGGGGCGGATATCTCTAAGTGAGCAGTTCTTCCAAGTGGTAAAAGATGCCCATGAACAGCTGATAGGCATGATGGATAATATAGCTGCTGTTCAATCAGTTGAGCCCGCTAAAGAGCAAGTACAACAGCTAACCCAGCTACTAGAGACGGCAGCTCCAACTTCTATCAGTGATATGGAAGAAGAAACCATTGAACTGGGAGAAATGCCAACTCTTGAAGTCGATACTGGAATCGACTTTGACCTGGAAGCCAAGCTGACTGCGGCAGAAGAAGGTTTAGATGCAGAGTATGAAGGACTTGAAGAACCCTCAAATGAAGACTTAATTCCTGAGGATGCCAACCTTGCCGATCTGGCGATAGAAGAAGAAATAGTTATCGATGAGCCAGAGGAAGAACAGTCTATTGCTGAAGGGGGAGCTGAGCCTACTGAAGAAGAGATTGCTAAGGCCGAGTTCCGTGACCCTGAGTTAGTCGAAATCTTCTTAGAAGAAGCCAATGACATCATGGAAAGCACAGCCACTTCTCTGCACAAATGGATTGAAGATCCAAGCAGTATGTTTGAAGTGGAAGAGCTACAGCGGGATCTGCATACCCTAAAAGGGGGAGCCAGAATGGCAGAGATTACTGAAATTGGTGATCTTAGCCATGAGCTGGAGTTTCTTTACGAAGGGCTTAGTGATGGTCGCTTGAAAACAGCTCAACCACTATTTGATTTATTGCTTGAGTGTCATGACCGTCTAGCAGATATGCTTGATGAGCTGAGAAACACTAATTTCTGTCGCCCAGCGGATGATTTGATTGCTTGCTTACATGCTTTCCGTACCCACCCAGAAGCAGGTGTACCAGACTTAAAAGAATTTGCTAAACCAAAACAGCCAGAGAAAAAAACGGTTGCAACTGAGCAGGTGAAGCCTGTTACACCTCAAGAGGTGCCTACAGTAGCAGTAGACTTGGATGATTTAAGTCTGGCTGATGAGGATGTATTGGAAATCTTTTTAGATGAAGCCAGTGAAATTGTTGAAAGTATTGAGCACACCGCTGATAACTGGAGCAAAGAGCCTACAGCTGCTCAATATGCTGATGAATTGTTGCGTCATTTACATACCTTGAAAGGTGGGGCAAGGCTGGCTGGGTTAAGTAAGCTAGGTAACTATACCCATGATTTTGAGCTGTTTATTACTCAGGCACAAAACAAGCTATCGGAAATAGAGCCTTCTTTCTTCAAAGAAGTAATGTCACGTCAGGATATTTTGTTAGTACATGCAGATGCTGTAAAAGCCTATATGAAAGGTGAACAGCCAGTAGTACATTCTGTTAGTGAGGAGCTTGTACAGCCTGCTTTTGAGGTCACTGAGGAAGAAGGGGAGCTGCTGCGAGAAGAGGCATCGGCAGATATTATTCCATTTACACCACCTAGACCCGCTGAAGGCAGGCAGTTGGCTAATGGGATGCCTGCTAAAGTCAGTCCTATTTCTAAAGCACAGCAAATGCTGCAAAGCAGTCGCCGGGCACCACAGGAAATGGTGAAGGTGCCAGCAGATCTGTTGGAAAGCTTGGTAAACCTAGCGGGTGAAACCAGTATTACCCGTGGCCGAGTCGAGCAGCAAATCAGTGACATCAGCTTTACTCTAGAAGAGATGCATACCACTATCGAGCGGGTACGTGAACAGCTGCGCCGGTTGGATATGGAAACACAGGCACAGATTATCTCAAAACATGAAGCTGATACTGGTATGCATATGCTGGACTTCGACCCTCTGGAGATGGACGAGTATTCGGAGTTGACCCAGCTATCTCGCTCATTGTTTGAGTCTGCCTCTGACTTGATGGACTTAAAGGATGCATTAACTGACAAAAACCGTGACGCAGAAACCTTATTGCTACAGCAGTCCCGGGTAAACACTGAGCTACAAGAAGGGTTGATGCAAACCCGGATGGTACCTTTCAGCCGATTGCTACCCAGGCTGCGTCGAATTGTTCGACAGGTCTCCACTGAACTGGGCAAGCGCGTTGAATTCAATGTACTTAATGCTGAAGGGGAAATGGACCGTACTGTGTTGGAGCGGATGGTTGCTCCACTAGAGCATATGCTACGTAACGCTGTTGACCATGGTATTGAGTCTGAAGAAGCCCGTGCAAATTCTGGCAAAGAGCCGGTTGGCCATATCACACTAAGCCTTTCCCGAGAAGGTGGTAACGTGATGCTTGAACTGGCAGATGATGGAAATGGGGTCAATATTGAAGCGGTGCGGGCCAAAGCCATTGAACGGGGCTTGATGGACGCAGATGCTGATCTTTCTGATAGCGAAATCATGCAGTTTATTTTGGAAGCAGGCTTTAGTACGGCTAAAGAAGTTACCCAGATATCCGGCCGTGGTGTGGGGATGGATGTGGTCCATAGTGAAATTAAGCAGCTCGGTGGTAACGTTGTCATCCAATCAGAGCCAGGCCAAGGCACCACCTTTGTGGTCCGTCTGCCATTCACTGTGTCAGTAAACCGGGCCTTGATGGTTTACATTGGCGATGACCTATATGCTATTCCACTAAACAGCATTGAGGGTGTGGTTCGGGTTAGCCCTTATGAGCTGGAAGCCTACTACGAAGAAGATGCTCCTGATTTTGAATATGCTGGGCAGGACTACAAACTCAGGTATTTAGGGGACATTCTACACAAGCGTGGTAAGCCTAATTTACAAGGCGTGATGGCACCATTACCCGTTATCTTGACCCGTGGTGCGGAGCACACTGTAGCACTTCAAGTAGACAGTTTAGCTGGTAGCCGTGAGATTGTGGTAAAAACCCTGGGCGCTCAATTCGCTCTGGTGAATGGTGTTTCAGGTGCCACTATACTGGGGGATGGCCGGGTGGTGATCATTCTAGATCTGGTTGCCCTCATCCGTACCGATTATGCACACCATGCACTGGCCCCAACAGGCGTCACAATTGAAGCGCCAGTAGAGGAGATTGTTGAAGAAGTTGAAGAGGCCAAAATACCAACGGTTATGGTGGTGGATGACTCGGTTACAGTCCGTAAAGTAACCTCTCGCCTGCTGGAGCGTAATGGTTATGAGGTCATGACAGCTAAAGATGGTGTGGAAGCCATAGCTCAGCTTCAAGACAGAAAACCAGATGTCATGCTGTTGGATATTGAAATGCCTCGGATGGATGGTTTCGAGGTTGCTAGCACCGTTAGAAATGATCGACGCTTGAAGAACCTACCAATCATTATGATTACTTCGCGTACAGGTGAAAAACACCGTGAGCGGGCAATGTCCATAGGTGTTAATGAATACCTGGGTAAACCATTCCAAGAAGGGCCTCTATTAGAAACCATAGAGAAAATGGTAAACGTGAATGGTTAGAGCGGTAAGCAATGTACACCACGGTAAGGTGGGTGTTATTGCTGATACCTCTTTACAGCGCCATCTTATCCAAGCACTGGTTCAGGCTCAGGGTTATCAAGTCATTTTTAACCTTGCGCCTGATCGTGTTGATATTGATACCTTAAAGTCAGCCGTTGCCGCTTGGTATGTGGATTTAGTGTCTGATGAGTCAGACTGGTCTGACTTTATCGACCTTATCCTTGAATATAGTGATGTCCCTGTTCTATTTGGTGATGGTGAAGATGCACCGCCAAGAACCTCTGAAAACTATCCACGTTGGGAGCGCAGGCTACTTAATAAATTGTCAAATGTAGTGCCGCTGCCACCAGCACAGTTGCCTCAAACAGAAGAGGCGGCAGCACCCATCGCATTTGATACTCCTAAAGAAGCAGTACCACTGCCCAGTAGCATATTGGCTAGTTTAGCTGCAGAGCCCCCAGAAATACCTGAGCGGGTCTGGGTGCTGGGTGCATCACTTGGGGGCCCAAGTGCAGTTAAGCATTTTCTAGACTGCTTGCCAGGCAAGCTACCCATTGCTTTTGTGTATGCTCAACACATTGATTCCAGCTTTGAAGAAGTACTGGGTAAATCAGTTGGGCGGCACAGTGAGTTTCAGGTGGTGTTAGCCAAAGATGGTTATCGGCTTGCTCATGGCGAGGTATTGGTTGTACCAATTGATAACGTAATTACGTTTGGCGAGCAGGCAGAAGTCATTAGAGAGTCAAAAGCATGGGATGGGCCTTATAACCCCTGCATTGACCAGGTAATGAACAACACCTTGCAGCGCTTTGGTAAACATACAGGCGCCATTATTTTTAGTGGCATGGGCCAAGATGGTGTACAAGCAGCAGCTAATTTTAAAGAAGTGACAGCCCCTATCTGGACCCAAGCACCAGAAAGCTGTGCTAGCAGCTCAATGCCAGATGCCATCATTGAAGCAGGCCTAAGTCAGTTTAGTGCTGACCCAGTAGGTCTAGCAGAGCAGCTCGTACAGTATATTGCTGATGAGGTAAAAAATAATCCTCCACAGCGAATTAAAACAAAACCAGTTAATTTATAGTTAACGCGAGAAAATCGTTCGCTAAAAATATAGGTAGTTGAATATGGCAACAGAACAAGAAAGCCAGCTATCCGCTTTACTGGTACCAATACAAGATAAAATGTTATTAGTACCCAACGTTACCATTGCAGAATTAATTAATTTTGAAAAACCCAATGCATCAGGCGACACCCCAGAATGGCATTTAGGACAACTGACTTGGCGCGAACAAACTATCCCTGTCGTATCATTTGAAATTGCCAATGGCGAAGAATATCGCGGTGATACAGCAAATGCCCGGGTTGCAATTGTTAACGGCATAACTGGCCAGCGGGAATTATCTTTTTACGCAATTATTGTCCAAGGTATCCCCCATTCAGTAAAACTCACTGAAAGTGAAATAGTAAAACAGGATGAAAAAGTCGGTGAAGTAGAAATGGTCGCCGTTCAAGCAGCAGGCGAACCAGCAATAATTCCCAATTTAGACAAATTAGAAAAAATGATCCTGGATTTTGGTCTGGCTTAATTAAAGTAAAAGGCCATCTCTAAAAATTACTATTTTTAGAGATGGCCAAAAAGTGATTTGGTCGCCTTACTACTGTAAGCAATGTAAAGATAGTTGAGCAGCAAAAAGCAGTTTGCTATTTATAACAAGTGAGTCTCTTATCTTGCAGCATTGCAAAGATAAGAATATTTGCCTCATGCTTATTTATTGCATATAACCCCAGCCAGTTAACATATCCAAAGTGTAGGGTTTTTAGAGGCGGCTGTTGATCGACGAAGCCCATGAGCCTATAAATAATAGGTGATTGGGTGAGGAGTGAAGACAACAAACGCTAAAAATTATTCACGAAGGATATCAAGCGGGTTCTTTAGTTAGCTGGTTGGTTTTTTTATTTGTGTAATAACCTCTCTGGTATTTTTAGCTAAATTATCTAAATATCTTGCAAGGCCCACCAGTGGTTTATCCCAACAACCCCATTCCTCTTGGCAAAACAACTTCATTGACGGATACCAAGGTGTTGTGTGTTTCTCCAAGCGCCACCGCCAGTCAGAAGTGTAATGAACCAATAAGCAGGTAGGTATTCCCAGTAATCCAGCAAGATGGACAGGGCCTGTATCAACGCTAATAATAAGATCTAACTGTTGCATGAGTCTTGCAGTGTCAGAGAAATTATTTATTTCATCACTTAAGTCTGTTATTAGCTGTGTAGCCATCGCATTGTTTATGGCTTCTTTTTTCTTGTCAATTTGTAAGCTAAAGCATTCAAACCGAGGGTGACTTAATAAAGGTATAAGGTCTTCTAGATCAATAGACCTGTCAGTGGGGGTTGGTTTACCTGACCATATTAAGCCAATTTTTAATTGGTTAGAGTTGACCGGATTTTTATATTTTTTTAGCCCAGGTGGCCACCAAGGTGCAGGAATATTATTTTCTGAACAGCCTAGTCTGTTGGCTAGACTCATAATTGGAATATGATAGTCACAATTAGGCAGCTCTTCACCTTTAATTAGCCACTTGATTCCTGGAGTTTTACAAAATAAGGTAAAAATTGGTTTGGGGAGTTCACAGAAAATTCGGCCATGGGACTTTCTTACTAAAAGAGCAATAAACCGACTAAACTGTAGTATATCACCATACCCCTGTTCGGCAGTTACTAGCAGTGATTTTCCAACTAAGGGTTCTCCATTCCATGGTTTGCCTGGTATGTCTCTTGAACCAAACCCATCAAGTTGAAAACGTGCGTCAAATAATTCAAAGCCCTTATCATAATAGCCTGCCTCCAAATACATACGTGATAGTTCCCATATAACGTTTTCATGTTCAGAATCAATCTCTTGGACTTTACGGAAATAATCTAGAGCTACAAGTGGTTTATGCCAATCACGGTACAGCATCCCAGCCAATAATAAATATTCTTTCTTGTCTCCATGATGAGTTAGTAGCCGTTTGTATAATATTTCAGCCTCAGCAAAGCGGCCTTGTTTACGCAATAGATTGCCATAGTTTGTGAGTATCTTTGGATGACCTTGGTTTAAATATAACCCTTTCTTAAAATAGGCTTCAGCAGTCTTGTGCTGACGATTAGATACTAAGGCTGAACCAAGATTGGATAATATATCAACATTGTTGGGCGCAAAATTTAAACAATCAAAGTAAACATCAATAGCAGCCTGATATTGACCTTGATGATGGAAAGAACATGCTGTTTGAAAAGTAGGAAAAAATGATGGGCTAATATCCATACAACGAAATAATGCTTTTTTACAGGAAGTGTCAAACTCTACCATATTTAAAAATAAGGAGATAGGAGGAGCAGTAATAAGTACTGATTGTAAGCGCTAACAGTTATTTGGTGTTGTGAGTTCCCTTGTGAATGATGCTTTTGCAGAACGCGTATTGAAAAAATCTAGCGGTAGGTTATAGTATGGTTTGATATATTGCTTATGGTGTATGTATAGTGTTGTTTAAATAAAGTACAGTTGTTGCATGCTTCTTTCCAATTATATATATGCTATTTTCCCGTTTTTGGCTTGGTCTTCGGGTAGTGAAGTAAGAGATGTTACTAATGAAGGGATATCAGCTGAAAAGTATAGAAATTCAACCATTAAACACAGTTCTCACCATAATTGTTCATTTTCTAGTAATCACTAGTAGTATGTTGTTGCCAGTACTTCTTTGTTTAAATATACAAGCGTTACTTATCCAACTATGGCTTGTAATCAAAAGTCTCACTAATAAGGTTGGCATGTATCTGGTTAATGGCTATAAGTTGGGCAATATAAAGCAAATGGGTACTAAGAAATCAAGTACCATATAATTATAAAGCTCTTTATGATGAGATAAATAATGGAAACTCCCAGGCTGCTGATAGAGAGAAAACACTTTGTTTATATGAATAATTTTTTTTATTTAATGATTTTTATTATAATTATTCTATTCTCTTATGGCTGTAAAAAAGACCCCTCTGCAAATACACCTGAATACCTTGACGCTCATGGGATAAAAAAAGAAGAAGAAAATATTATTCGTATTGAAAATATAGCATTCAAAATTCCTGCTGATATACCTATGAATGTTTATACCGTAGGAGATATTAAATCAGGCCAAACAGATACATTAACAGTATATTTGGACTTTTCATATTTACTTGAGCATACCTGGGATGGCGGAATATTAGCGCCTTGGATGGTAAGAGTCGAAATGGAGAAGTTTTTATATGAAAATCCTAAAAATTCAGATTTTCGGCTTCAAGCAAACAAATGGAGCAAAGAGATTGATAATACTGAACTAGGATTGACTGAATTTCATTCAAAAAATTATCGTGGGGGCTGGGGCTATATAAGTTACCAATCAAGTGTTAAGCAAGTAGCTACCCCATTAGGTGGTCCAGTTCAGTTTAGATGTACAGGGTATCCAATAGGAAAGATAGATACATGTTGGGGGGGGTATCAGCACCCAAATGGCTTTTATGTTTCATATTTCATAAGCAATGAATTACTGCCTTATTGGCGTGAAATTCATCAAAATGTTGTTCGTAAAGTAAATTCATTAATAATAGAGTAATTTCAAAATGACAAACATTTATCTTAGCCAAGAGCAAATTGAAATAATTAAAAATTTTCAAAGGAGAGGACCCAATGAAAATAATAGGTACGATGATGTATATCGTGCCATTTCAGAAATGTTACCTGATAGTGATGTTAAGTTGTGGTTTAAGGGAGCTGAGCAAGCAAATGCAGGTAGAGGTGTGTTCTCAGAAATAATTCGTGTATATAGCAAGCGACAGATGGAATTGAGGGGGATTACATATACTGATGAGATAATGCAAGCAGCATCAAATGCAGTAGCAGAAAAAGCATTGGAAGATGTTCTAGATTCTAGGCGTAAACAACCTGATGGTCGTTGGCTATTCCCAACTATAAGAAATATTGCAGATAAGGATGCAACAGGTGTTGGCCAAACGTTATTTGCAAGCTTAGATGATAAAGACACTGCTGGGGGTGATATTAATGCTGGTTGGGCAGGGTCAATATTATTTTCAGCTTTTGGCGATAATCAGACATATAGATTATTAACCGCAGGTGGTGGGCATCTAGATAAATTTGATGACTTAAAAAATATTCTATTTGCGTATGAAGCATATAGTAAAGCTCTTTGGGAGTCAGCAAAACAGGCAGGAGTTCAGCTTTTTACACTTGATAAGCAGCTTCTTACTGACTTAGGGATAGGTTGGGATACATTTCAGGAGGCTAGCTGGGATGACTTGAAAGCAATGGCATTCAATAACATTAGCTCTTTGTTAACAGGTGATGCGAAGCGGTTTGGAGAATTAATAAGCAAAGCTGGTACAGAAACTGTGCTAGATTGGATAATAGCTGGTTATAGTGGAAAAAAAGCAGCATTTAAGACAAATGTTGATAATTTTTCTGAGCAAGCAAATAGCTTTTTTGGAAGTCTATCTCCCAAAATTCAACAAAGCCTATCTGTTATACTACTACCTGATAGCAAGCAACAAATAATAGAGCTAGCCAAGCAAGATATTTCTGTAAGAAATTCACTATATACCTTAAATCCAATTGCAGTAAGTTTAGATAATTATTCTTACGACTTAAGCTTGCAAAATCCAAATTCTGGAGATGGAGCTATTTCAGAAGAGTGGCTAGATAAGCGAGCTGCTTTTTTGGTTTTTGAAAAGCTGTACCGACAAAGTAGGCAAACTGATGATGGCGTATTTGAAATGCCTTTAGGGCTTCCTGTACCTATAGTTGGAGATATAATATTTACTGACTATTCTAGTGGCGAAAAATATGAATTAAAAGTTAATGGCGTAGATGGTGGAATAGCTGAAACTAAGCGTATAGTCTTTGGTGGAGAAAGCGGTGACAATCTTCGGGGTGGTGATGGAGATGATTATTTATTTGGTATGAAGGGAGATGATAACTTTCAAGGTGGTGAAGGGAGTGATTATCTTGAAGGTGGTGAAGGTAACGATGAGCTGGATGGTGGTGAAGATAATGATACACTAGTTGGCGGCTTGGGTGATGATATTTATTATATCGATAACTCTGGCGATGAAATCATAGAAACTGAAGAGAGAGGGGACGATAAGGCCTACGTTTCTGTTGATTATAAGTTTTCGGATGAAGCTGAAATTGAAACCATAATCATGGAAGAAGGTGCTTCTAATGTTGAAGCTAATAAATACGATAATAAAATAGAAGGTAATGAAGACAATAATATCATCAAAGGTGCTGCTGGTGATGATGAAATAAATGGTAATGGTGGAAATGATAATATTGAAGGTGGTGATGGAGCTGACACCCTTGATGGTGGTGATGGAAATGATACGTTAAAAGGTGGAAGTGGTAACGACAAATATATAGTCGATAGTAAAGATACCATTATTGATTCTAACGGTGATGGAAGTGTTGAGTTAAATGGAATGATACTAACTGGTGGTAAACGTAAGAAGGATGACCCGCCAGGTGAGTACAAAAAAGGAAGAACGATTTATAAGTTAAATGGTAGCACTTTGCTAGTTAATAATGGTTTGATTATTAAAAACTTTAGCAACGGGGATTTAGGAATTTTATTAGAAGAGGATGATACCCCTCCGCCGCCACCACCTCCAAAGCCTGATCCTACGCCAGCTAGTCCAATTGCTTTAGATCTTGATGGTGACGGGATAGAAACAGTAGGCTTGGATAAAAATATTTTCTTTGACCACGATGGAGATGGTTTTAAAGAACTATCAGGCTTTATAGATAAAGATGATGGTTTGCTTGTTAGAGATATTAATAATGATGGGCAAATCTCAAGTGGTGCTGAGTTATTTGGTAGCAATACCCTGTTAAGTAATGGTGAGAAAGCTAAAAATGGTTTTGAGGCGTTAAAGCAATTCGATGACAATGGCGATAAACTTATAAACAGTGAAGACTCAATATATGAAAATCTAAGAATATTTCAAGACCTGAACCAAAATGGTTCAGTTGATAAAGGTGAGCTATTTTCATTAAAAGAAAAAAATATATCAGAAATAGAGCTTGAATATACTAGCTCATCATTTAAAGATAAGTTTGGAAATGAACATAAGCAGATTGGAAAGTATAAAACAAGTGATGGTAATGAGTATACTGCTTCAGATATATGGTTTAAATCTAATAGAACTCTTACAGATGAATCAAGTTCGAGTATAAGCTTATCTAGAGAAGTTCAAAATCTACCCGATGCTATTGGGTATGGAATAGCACGTTCTTTACGCCAAGCGATGCAAAGAGATACTTCCGGCAATCTTAAATCACTTGTTGAACAGTTTGTTAATGCTGATACAAGAGAACAGAGATTAAAGCTCACCACAGATATTATTTTTAAATGGACTAATCAAGAAGGTGAATACCGTAAGCATTACCAGTCGCCTGTTGATGCAAGAAAAATAGGTGCTTTAGAAGCTTTTTACGGTTATAAAGTTGATCGTCCACGAGGATCAGGGCAGCAATATGCAGCAATGTATAGGGGATATTTTGATAACTTGCGAGATACGGTGTTTTATCAGCTTTCAGCGAAAACTAATTTAGCACGATACTTTAAGGCTATAGATTTCAATCTCGATGAAAGTGACGGTTTATATAAAGGGAATTATGATAAAGCGGTAGAATTAATTCTATCTGATATGGCTTCGGATGTGTCGAAAGCCTATGACTTAGCTCAAGATTTTTTACAGTCGGTTAGAGGTGTAAACCCCTATAATCAAATAAATGTAATGCTTCTCAGGGCATCAATTGTTAGGGTGACGGATGAGCCTAGTATTCGTGATAACTTCAGTACGAAAATAGTTAATATATTGCTTGGATTAGCAACCGGCGCATCTGACGGAAATGATAGACAATATGGAAATAATGAAAATGATGTGCTATTTGGTCTTGATGGAGATGATTATCTTTATGGAGCAGCTGGTAATGACCAGTTAAATGGTGGTCGTGGAAATGACTATTTAGAAGGTAATGAGGGAAGTGATACATATCGTTTTGCTAGCGGGTTTGGAAAAGATAGAATAAATAATTACGATAAGTCTGCTGGAAGGCTGGATATTATATCCTTTGATGAAGGAATTAATAAAAGTGATATTGAATTGTCGAGGATGGGTGATGATTTAATTATCACCATTAAAAATACTGATGACCAAATAAGGGTAGAGTCTCACTTTGCAGGAGAAGGAAGCAGTGGGTATAGCATAGATAAATTATCATTTGCTGATGGTTCCGAGATGGAGGTAGGTCCTTCGCATATTGAAAATATAAATGTTGCTTTACAAAAAATTACTGCAGATGCTGATGAGTTACATGGCACTTCTCAAAACGATAATCTCAATGGTCTTGGTGGAAATGACGTTATTTATGGAAAAGATGGAAATGATGAACTCAAGGGGGCTTTAGGAGATGATACGCTGATTGGGGATGCTGGAGATGATACATTAATAGGTGGTGAGGGGCATGATGAGCTTCAGGGTGGAGATGGCAATGATATTTTGCAAGGTGGTCTAGGGGATGACCATTTAAGTGGAGGGAAAGGCAATAATATTTATCAACTTAATATAGGCGATGGGCTGGATGTCATAGAAAATGGGAGGGATGAAAAAAGTGAAAATATAATTAAATTTGGTCAAGGAATTTCTAAAAGCTCAATTATTTTACAAAGGCAATCAGATGATTTAATTATCCATGTCAATGGATCAGAAGATCAAATAAGAATAAGAAGCCACTTCAGTGGAAGTGAAATTGATAAAATCATTTTCTCTGACGGATCGTTAATTGATCAAAGCTATATTGATGCAGCTGTATTAAGAGGCTCCGAATTAGATGATTTCATTAAAGCCACAGATGAAGATAATGAAATAACAGGACTGGGAGGAAACGATAAGCTTTACGGATTAGGTGGGAATGATGTCGTAAATGGAGGGACTGGAAATGATAGATTATATGGTGAAAAAGGAAATGATACTTTAGATGGCGGAGCAGGTAATGACACCTTATATGGTGGTGTTGGCGACGATATTTTAATTGATAACGAAGGTAATAATTCCCTTGTTGGCAATAGCGGAAATGACACCCTATTAGCTGGTAATGGAGAAGATATACTGACGGGTGGAGAAGGAGATGACACACTACAAGGTGGTAAAGGGAATGATACGCTGTATGGCGGCGATGGAAATGATGATTATTTTGTTTCACAAGGTGATGGTCATGATGTAATTGTGGATAATCAAGGTGAAATTACCATTTATGTTGATAAACTTGATCCAGAAAAAGCTATTTTCCGTAGGAAGCATAGAGACTTAATTATCACTTTTGAAGATAATTCAAGTGATGATAGTATCCGTATAAAAAACTATTTTACTCCTCAAGAGTTTATTGGTGGTTGGCAGTTTAGTTTAGGCGCTGGTCCTGAAAGTTTAATGATGCTTTCCCCTGATCTTATTGCCGAGTTGTCGGTTAAAGGAACTCCTTTCGTTGATCTACTACATGGAAATTTTCTTGATAATGTCATTAGTGGTAAAGATGGAGATGATTATCTTGGCGGTTATGGTGGTAATGATCAATTAAATGGAGATGCTGGTGATGACCGTTTATTTGGGGGGCATGGAGACGATCAGTTACAAGGTGGAATAGGTAACGACAACCTGGATGGTGGTGAAGGGAATGATCAATTATCTGGTGGTACTGGTAATGACCAATTAGTTGGTGGTGATGGTGATGATACCTATATTTACCATGCTGGTGATGGTAACGAAGAAATCATTGACAGCGAAGGCACTGATCAATTGCGGCTTGTTGATATCGAAGCAAGACAGTTAATGCTAAGACGACACGACAATGATTTACTCATTTATTTTATCGATAGTGATGGCAATGTAGAAAATAACAATTCTATTTGTATCAAAGATCAATTTAATGACAAAGAAGGTGATATTCCTAAAACCATTATTGAAGCAATTAAGCTTTCAGATACTGAATGGAATTACCAAGCAATAAAAGATCAAGTTTTAAAAGGAACAATTAACGCGGATATTATTCGTGGGCATAAGGACAACGATATTATTAATGGCCTTGATGGTGATGATCAAATTCAAGCAGTGGCTGGAGATGATGAAATCAACGGTGGAAATGGTAGTGACACCATTTATGGTGGTCTTGGCAACGACATTTTAAAAGGAGAGGCTGGTAAAGATAGTCTCTATGGTGGCGAAGGAAATGACCATTTAGAGGGCGGAGCCGAAGATGACATTCTTTTTGGTAATGATGGAAATGATTCATTATTAGGAGGAGATGGATCAGATCAATTAACTGGAGGAGAGGGAGACAATTACTTAGATGGCGGCGCTGGTGATGACACTCTTAATTCCGGTGAAGGGAAAGATAAATTGCTTGGTGGGGATGGAAACGATGAGTTGAATAGTGGTTCTGGTGATGACCAACTTGTTGGCGGTGTTGGAAAAGATACACTAATCGCTGGTGCAGGCAATGACACTCTGGATGGTGGCCAAGGCAGTGATGAACTATCGGCTGGCTCTGGTGATGATACTCTTACAGGCGGTAAAGGTGACGACTCGCTAATGGGTGGTCATGGAGATGATCTCTATATTATTCATCAAGGTGACGGCAGTAATCGTATTGTTGATTCAGATGGGCAAGATCATCTGCGTTGGAGTGGAGTAACACCAACTAATTTATTAACTCGTCGTAACAACAATGATCTGGTTATTTTTGATCAAGCTTCAAATGAAAGCTTACACATTGCTAACTATTTTAGTCATCAAGTTGGACAGTCTGGTAGTGGTGCTATAGAAATCATTACATTTGATGATGGCAGCCAATGGCGTTTAACTGAAGTGCTTGCCCAAGCATTACTGGGAACTGACCAGGATGACCATATTGAAGGTCATGCAGAGGATGATACTATCAATGCCGGTATCGGTGATGATTTGATTCAAAGCAAAGATGGTAAGGACATAGTTCATGGTGGTGCTGGCAAAGACCAAATTAAAGGTGGTATGGGTAGTGATACATTATATGGAGACTCTGGCGACGATACGATTGAAGGGAATGACGGAGATGATGTCTTAGATGGTGGCCAAGGAGATGATCACTTACAAGGCCAGTATGGTGCTGATACGCTCCATGGCGGTACAGGTAATGACACTTTACTGGGTGGCTGGGGAGATGATCAGCTACTTGGTAATGAAGGGCAAGACTCTCTGGTTGGAGGTAATGGCAACGACCAACTGTTAGGAGGCTCTGGTAATGATGTGCTTGAAGGGGAATCAGGCAACGACCATCTACAAGGTGGCGCTGGAGACGACCAACTAGAAGGTGGTGAAGGTGAAGATACCTTATTGGGTGGTGATGGTAATGATACTCTCAATGCTGCCGATAGTGTGTGGGATACGGCTGCTAATACCTTAGCGGGTGGTAAAGGTAACGATACCTTATACGGTTCTTATGGTGATGAAACCTATCAATTTAATTTAGATGATGGGCAGGATTTAATAGTAGAAACTCGTCGTGATGAGGCATTAACTAATTTAAGTCCATCAAATGATAAATTAGTTTTTGGCGAAGGTATTACACCAGAAGACTTAACTTTTGTTCGTGTGAATAATGATTTACAGGCGCGCCATGTAAATGGTAATGATCAAGTTACCATCCAAAACTGGTTTCTTGATTTTAATAATTCACCGCACAATTATTTTAAAGTCGAAACATTTATTTTTGCTGATGGTACGAAACTAACAACAACCGATGTTGAGTCTCGCATTATTTGGGAAGGTTCTGATAATGCAGAGTCATTTATTGGTTATCGTGAGTATGGTGAAACCTTCAAAGCAGGAGCTGGTAACGATAAGGTATTTACCCGTAAAGGTGATGATATTGCTTATGGTGAAGCAGGTGATGACTATTTAGATGGTGAAGAAGGTAATGACCAGCTTTATGGTGGTATAGGTAACGATAATATCTGGGGTAAAACAGGTAATGATAAGTTAGATGGTGGCCAGGGTAATGACCATTTGAATGCAGGTGAAGGTGACGACACCTTAGTTGGTGGTGATGGTGATGATCAGCTTAGTGGTGGTTCAGGTAGTAACCATCTCGCAGGTGGTCAAGGTGACGATAAATATGTTTATCAAGGTGGCTTGGACATTATTGATAACACCGGTGGTGGCCATGATGGAATATTCTTTAATGATGGAATTACCAAAGAACGTTTAAGTTTTGTTCGTGATGGTGATGATCTACTCATTCATGTAGATGAAGCTGAACAGCCGGCAGTTAGAGTACTTAATCATTTTCAAGGCGGTGAATATGCTATTGGTTATGTACAGCCAGATGGTGGAAATTATATCACTACTGCTGAAATCAATCATCGATCAGCTGCCAGTGAAGTTGAAGTTGAAGGTGATTATGATGCAGTAGTCAATGGAACTGAGAAATCTGAGGAGTTATCTGGTACTGAAGGAAAAGATTTAATTCGTGGTCAGGCTGGTAATGACACGCTATTTGGCATGTTAGGCAATGATGTGCTGGAAGGTGGTGATGGAAACGATTTTATTCAGGGAGGCAATGGTCGTACTGGCGTAGCTGATGGAGATGATCGTTTGGAAGGTCAAGCAGGAGATGATGTTCTATCTGGTGGTGGTGGTAACGACGTACTGCTAGGTGGTAAGGGCAATGACCATTATTACTACCATGCCAATGGTGGTCAAGATGTAATTGATAATACAGGTGGTGGACGAGATTGGGTCTTTTTTATTGAAATTAGTCGAGACAGAATCAGTTATCATCGAGATGGTGATGATTTAGTGATGTTGGTAGATCAAGATATTAACCAACAAGTTCGCGTTAAAAATCATTTTGTTGGTGGTGAATCTGCGATCAGTTATATCCAGCCGGGTGATGGTGGTTATGCTATTTCTACCAATAATATTTCCCAGCGTTTAACCCCAATGCCTGAAGAGTCTAATGGTAATACTGGCTCTGAAACAGGAAATGGTAATGGCGGTAATAATGGTGGGAACGGCAATGGTGGAGAAGGAGGTGAAACCAATAACGGCGGAGAAAACAATGAAGGTGGTGAAGGAGAAACCTCTGGCGAAAACAGCGGTGAAACAACGAATCCACCACAAATTGGAGGTGAAGATTTATTAATAGGTACTGAAAGAGATGAAGTGCTTATTGGTGGGGTAGGTAATGACACATTAGATGGTAATGCTGGTAATGATGTTTTACTTGGTGGGGATGGTAATGATAAATATATTGTTAAGGTGGCAGCAGGCCAAGACACTATTATCGATACTGTCGGTAAAAATCTCCTTGTTTTTGAGGGGATCAGTTTTAACCAAGTGTCATCTAACCTATTCAAATCTGGAGACGATCTGCAACTGAGCGTATCTGGTACTCAAGATAAAGTTGTTATCAAAGATTTCTTCACTACAGCAAATATAGCAACTATTAGTTTTACTAGTGGTGGTGAAATTACAGCAGAGAAGTTATTTGAAGTGTTTGGTTTGTCGTTACCAATAGATTCTGTTGAAACAATGAAAACAATTAATGGAGATAACACTGATAATAGTTTAACTGGATCTGAGTTAGCTGAAATTATTAAAGGTGATGGTGGAAACGATACAATTACAGGTGGTCAAGGTAATGATACCTTAATAGGTGGTCGTGGAGATGATCGTTATATTTTCAGAGCTGGTGATGGCAAAGATATCATTGATAATCGTGGTGGTGGGTTTGACACAATAAGATTTGAAGGAGTCAGCTTTAACCAAGTCGCATCAAAGTTCGTTATTCAAGGTGACGATCTGATACTAAATGTGTCAGGTAGTCAGGATGGCATCACTGTGAAAAACTATTTTCAGGGTGGAGACTATGTAATTGACCAGGTTGAGTTTGCTAATGGAGGGCAAATCACAAGTGAGCAATTATTTGAGGTATTTGGTAAAACTAATCCAGACCCAACAGGCTCGCCACGTTATGTAGGACTGCCTAGTGAACTCGCGTATGCCAATATTTATAACGGTAATAAAGCTGCTGAAAGTATAATCGGCTCATCTGATGGTGATTTCATTGATGCAGGTGCAGGTAATGATGTAATACGTGGTAATCAAGGAAATGACTTACTACTTGGAGGTCGAGGTAGTGATACTTACCTATTTGCAACGGGTGATGGTCAGGATCGCATTAATAATCTTAAAACCTCAGATGATGAGCATGATGTACTACAGTTAGCAGGTATTGATAAAAACCATTTGTGGTTCCATCGTGAAGATGACAATTTAATAGTGGATGTAATTGACTCTGATGATAAGGTTACAATCGATAATTGGTTTGCGAATGAAAACCAGCAACTTGCTGAAATAGAAACTACCGATGGAGTTTTAGGCAATGATGATGTAGCTACACTTGTTCAGGCTATGGCGGCTTTTGAAGAGTCTGGTGGGGCTGCAACGGCTGATCACTCACTATTATCAGAGCCTTTGAAAGCTACTTTAGCACAGGCATGGCAACCTAAGTCTTAAATGATTTTTCATTAAAGCTATTTATAGCCCGCAGTATGCGGGCTTTTTTTGTAAGTCTATGATTTTAAAAAATTCCTTCAGCTCGATTTACTCGGCTGGAATCAAACGAGTTTATGCGGGCCTGGTTGACCTTCGGTTAAATGGATTTTTTACAGCTACATGCGATAACAAACTCCCACGATATCTTTTTTTATTAAAATATCTTAACCTGAAAAAAATACTGTTGTAGCAGTTGGATAGGATCTTTCCATTAGAATAAAAGCATGAAATTTGAAATAGACTGCTTAATAAAAAGGGGGTATTTTTTTATTGGTGTTAATTAATCGTGATTTAAGATAATTAAAGATCAAAAAAATTGCTTGCACTTATTAAGACTAGATAAACTGGATAGTACTTCTGACTTTAAAAAAGATATTTCTGAAACCATACTTGATCGCATTAGCCCAGTATATAGACTTTCAGAGTTGATTAAAATTCAATGAAACTAGTTCTCTTCATAATTTGCCGTTGTATTCTGTTTTTCCATGAGCTTATCAATTTTTGACTGTACGGCATGTACGACAGCTTTAGCTATGATGCCATGTTGTGTAAAAAGGGGGGCGATGGCAGCTTGTAACTCTTCTTTTACAGTAGGTGCTAGTTGATTAAATGGCCCTATCCCGTTTAGGTTAATCGTTAGCTGTTGGTAGGGCATTCGAAACTCGTTGACTACCACCTCTGTTAGGCGCATTTGTTTAGTGCTCATGGTAATGTCTACATTAGCTTTAGGTGCTAGCCCACTTATAACAGCAACAGTTGAGGCTGAGGTGGGTTGGGTGAGTTGTTTAGGTCCTCCAGTTGTTTTGGCATAGCCCATTGCAATCAGGCTATCTAAGTAAAAATCCAGGCAGCCATTGGCTTGAATATCTTCATCAGTGGGTGTGTTTACGTCGTATATATGCAAGTCATTTATGCGTAATGTTGATAATCCTTTTAGCTCATGAAAGCCAGTGCTTAATGTGCCTACGGTACATATTGGTACAGAGGGAACTTTAACGGTTACCCCTAAAATATGAGTGCACTGCTGTGGAATGCAAATAGGACCAGAAATTTGAGCGATTACTTTGCGATTAAAATTGAGTGGGTCTAGATGGTTAATAATATCGCCAAATAAGTTAGTTGTAATATCCGCTATTTTAGGCAGTTCTTGGTTAATCTGTTGTACAATTTCTTGTAATAGCTTGTTCAACACCTCCAGGTAGGGGCTCTCCTGGTATGCCTGAAGCACTGCCTTGTCACCAATAGGTGATTTGAGTGCTTGTGCTATCAGCGCTTGCGACATTATTAGCGGTCCGTCTTATAAGCTCTATAGTTTATACCCAGAGTTATATATACCCAGTACAACTCATTTTAGGTGTAGATATCTACAAGTATATACTCACAGCGAAGTTTTATTAGGCGAGGCATCAAGCAATGAGTTCCAGTAGCACTTTCTTTATAAATTAAAGTAGCTACCGCAAGTCTTACAGTAGCAGACTTGCCCCCAGGAGTTTATGTTCAATAAATGACTGGGGTGACAGTTAATAGCTCCTGCATTATCTGCATTTCCACCATCCTTGGTGGTCAAGAGCGAAGATAACAAAGCCTAAAAATTATTCGCGAAGAGTAATAGTCTTTATGGATATAGGCGATACTACAGGCGTTGTAAAGCCATAAAAATGTTATATTTTTTTAGACGCCTATATTTTTTAAACCATCCAGTAGTTGTTGTATTGCTTCAGCCAAAGCAGGGTGCTTATCTGAAAATTTGATTAATTCTTGTTCTAACTGATCAATGATTGTTTCAACAGGTGTACCTTGCTTTGGGTTGGCGATAGCCAGGTTAAGTTCTTCAGCAATGGCTTTGAGTTCACCTGTGGTACATTCGTCAGCTGCATCCATTGCCTGGATAATATTTTGAATTTGATCTACATGGGGTTGAAGTCGTTTCGGTGCCATTATAAATCCTCAGATTAGCTTTGCTGGAACTGCTAGTTGTATTCATTAATTTACTTGTTTTGTATTTATTTAAACTGAAAATTTGCAATATATCATTAACCTAGAGCAATTATTTCAACACTTGTTATTGATAAGGCTTTATTTAAGTATTGGCTGAGTTGCTTGGACATTCCATGTTTTGCTAGCTTAATAACATAAAGTTATGTGTTTTGCTTTATTTACTTCTAAATAGAATTAAAGTTTTTGATATAGGTGTTTTTGTGATTAGTACCAGGGTACAATTGTGAAATAAAGCAGATTTCCTTAAATTTGCGCCTTTTTTTGACTGAGCAGTTAATATAGAGGCGGCAATGACAAACCAGGTTTCAGATTCTCTCTCATCCCATAGCCAGATTGCTATTGGGCACATTAAGTCAGTAACTGGCAAAGTAGTTATCATTTCTGAAACTGGTTTACAGCGGCTTGCTGAGGTAGGTGGTTCACTGTTTCGTAAAGATAAAGTTTTAACTCAAGGAGCTGAAACAGTACTTGAGTTTGTTGATGGTAGCCAGATAACTTTAGGTGATAAGGACTTTATAGTTTTAACCGAAGAAGTTTTTTCTAGTGAAGATATAGAACAGCAGTTAAGCGAATCGAGCACTAACTCTGAAACTTTACAGAGTGTTCAAAGTAAATTAGTAAATGATGATGCAGTTGAAAATAACTCGATAAATCAGGGTGCTACTACTCACACGATAATTGAAAGGGATTTTGCGGAAAGTTCATTGAAAACTGAATTGTCAGAATCAACCATTGAAGTACAAAAGCTAGTTGATAACAAACAGCAGCCTTTATTTATGGATGATATTTTAACTGAGGATTTGGTTTTATTTAATAGTATAAATCAGTTAGAGAGTGATAACCCTGAAACCTCAGTGGAGTATCCTGTATTAACTGAAATTATTAAAGCAACAGATACAACATTGAATCCATCTAGTAAAGAAGCAACGAAGCAAGTAACAGAAGACGTATCGGACATTATAGATTCTTCAAGAGAACGCTTTAAAATGTACGATGAAATCGGTAAGTCTAAAAGTAAACTAATCGCAGCGGAAGAGTTAACAGGATTATATAAAGGTAATTTAAAAAATATTTTTATTGAGGATGTTGACTTAGGGTGTAGTGAGTTAGGCGATCTCTTTTATCTAGCCAAAGAAAATGCTTGGCAGTTTATTCCTGCTCAGGGATTTGAGACAAATACTTTAAGTGTTAAGTTATTGGTAACGGTCACTGACGGAGCTGAGCGTGACGAAATAGTAGTAAAGTATTCTGTGAGTAAGGAAAACTTATCTATCGTAGAGAGTAATTCGTTGAACTCAAATGACTTAATTGAAGATAGTGATGGGGATGATCTTATTTTTCCTGGTCAGGTTTTGACGTCTAATTTCGCATGCAGTGAAAATCCTCAACTTTCTATATTGCCTTTAAAAAACTATATAGAAAATGATGATAATCAGTATGATGTATAAGTTATAAAATCATTCTAAAAAATAGTTAAAAAGCCAGCAATTGCTGGCTTTTTGCATTTATATAGAAGTATTCAGTCTAGTTTATGAAAACAAATACTATTAATTTTGTGGTTATAACTGGTTGGGTCTAGTTAATAGTGTGATTAGTACCTAAGTACAGTTGTGACATAGTTTGCATTTTAGTTACAACTAAAGCCAAGTGTTCTCCCATATTGTCAGGAGGTACGGTATGGCTGCTCGTCAGAGTGATTCAGTTGACCCAGTTCCCCAATCCATTGGCTTTGTAAAACAAGTGTCTCAAGCAACGGCTGTTGCTGCCAGTGGAAACCATCGACCGTTACACTCGGGCGATCCAGTTTATCCCTTCGATAAGCTTATCAACCACCATGGTGTGATAGTTGTTGAGTTTACTGATGGCTCTTGGCTGGATATGGGACCAGGTGACCAAACGGTTTTGGATCAAGATGTATTTGATATTGCCAATACCGAAGAGGTAGCTTCAGCAGCAACAGATGTTGATGCATTGCAACAAGCTTTATTAGCGGGAGCAGATCCTACCCAGGTGTTAGAGCCAACAGCCGCTGGACCAGCAGCAGGTACTTCTCCTGATACTGTAAGTGGTGATGGTTCAAGTGGGCTAGCTACTATTGCCCGAGATGGCTCCACAACCTTAGCAACAAGTGGGTTTACTACAGGTGATGCTAGCCTAACAGAACTTGCTGATACAGCTTCTGAGCAAGAAGCTGATGAATTAATTACGGGGCTAGGTGGTTTTGCTGTTAGCGCAGCCACTAGCAGTGGTGTTACAGAAAATGCAGCAGCAAATCCTTTAGTAAGTAATGTAGCGATAACTGTGGGTGAACCCGATATTCCAAACCAGCCTGAAGTGCCATCAGAGCCTGCTCCTTCTGAATTACCAATAGGGCCAGCGCCCACGGAATTTCCTGATGAAACTACCCCACCTGAATTACCTGATGAACAATTTCCAGAGGCTACTGAAACTCTGGATGAAAACCCATCTGTAGAACCTGAAGACACTACGCCACCAGCTATCAGTTTAAATGCAATTGGTTTAACCAATAATAATACACCTGTTATTTCAGGTACTGCTGAGCCTGGTAGTGCAATAACAATCTTTGTGGCAGGACAAACTATTGCTACGGTAGCTGCTGCGGACGGTAGCTGGAGTGTAGCTCCCCAATTATTAGCAGATGGTAGCCACACAGTCACTGTAAGTGCGACGGATGATAGCGGTAACCAATCTACAGAAGTAACAGAAATAGTTACTATTGATAGCACTGGCCCAGTAATTAATGCCATCGATTTTGATCTAGCAGAACAAAGTGCAGCAGGAGATATAGTTGGACAGGTGACAGCAACTGATATAAATGGCCCTATGAGTTATCAGCTAGATACGGCAACTGACTTATTTGAAATTAATAGTGAAACAGGGGTAATTACTCTTACCAATGCAGGTGCAGCAGCCAATTTATTAGATTTTGAAACTAATCCTAATTTTGCTGAGCTAACGGTAATAGCAACGGATAATTTAGGTAATCAAACCAGTCAATTAATTAATATTAATATCACTAATGTCAATGAGTTACCTACCGGAGAAGACGATACAGGATTTATTAAGTTAGGAGCAACCACCAGTTTAACAGGCAATGTGCTTATTAATGATAGTGACCCTGATGGGGATAGTTTAACTGTTGCTGAGGTTAATGGAGTTCAACTGGGTGTAGGTAATAATGTCATTAATGGTTTGTATGGTGATTTAACCATTCAGCAAGATGGTAGTTACAGTTATCAACAACATATTATTAATCTAGATGAGGGGTTGGTAGCTCATTGGGCATTCGATGAACTTAAAGGCAATCATTTTGATGATATTGCAACAGCAGATCAAATAAATGATAAAGGTCGGCTAAGAGGTAATGCCAGTTTAGTTGATGAGGCTATTAGCGGAAAAGCACTCAGTTTGGATGGTGCTGGCGATTATATTGATATTAATAACTCCAAAGAAATTAATAATTACTCGCATAATAAACCCATTGGAGGATCAGGATTTTCAGGGCGCTCAATCAGTTTTGGATTTAAAGTTGATGGCACTGATTTAGATAGTCGTCAGGTTATATTTGAGGAAGGCGGTAATGTTCGCGGTCTGGTGATTTATATCGAAAACGGTGAGCTTATTGTTGGTGGTTATAACCGGCCCGATAATATTAATTGGCAAGGCAGTTATGCCAAGGTGGATATTACTAATTTAGATACTAGTGAGTGGCATCATGTTGCTCTTGTGTTAGACCCTGATAACCAACAGTTAACAGGCTATTTAGATGGTGATCGTTTTCAGCAAGTGCAGGGTGATCTGCTTTATCGGCATCCAGGTGATATCAGCATTGGTCGTACCGGCGACCAGAATGTATTTTTAGATAATGATGGTATTGCAAGGGTTGATAATAGCCCAAATTATTTTAAAGGCTTGGTGGATGATGGGTTGGTTTATAACCGTGTTTTAACTGATACTGAAGTGAAAGCATTGCATTCAGGGGAGTTATCTGAGGAATTTAACTATCAATTATCTGATGGTGAACTTGCGGCGCAAGCCAATTTAAATATCACTTTAACAGACAATTTAACAGGGGGAGCCACTGATGATGTGTTGTTAGGAGGGGACACTATCGATTTAATAGCAGGTGGAGCAGGTAATGATCAATTAACTGGAGCTAATGGCGGCGATCAATTTATTTGGTCTGAGCTAGACCAAGGGACAAATCAGCTGCCTGCAGTTGATATTATTAAGGATTTTAATACCCAACAGGGAGACGCACTTAACGTAGCAGACTTACTCATTGATGAAGACGTTAATAGCTTAGAGCAGTATTTAGCGTTTAATTTTGAGAATGGCTCAACCACTATTAATGTTAGTCATGCTGGCAACGGTGAAATTACTCAACAAATTGTTTTGGAAAACGTTGACTTGTCTAGTCATTATGGCACAACGGATACAACAGAATTAATTGATAATTTGTTGGATGATGGCCATTTAATCGTGGATTAAATTTTCGTTTTTATTTCCTTATTTTCATTCTTTCCCTTTTATAAGCACCATAACCAAAAAAATGGTGCTTATTTCTTTTCCCTTTAAATATCATTATTTGTTTCGCGGTTTGTTAAAAAATGTTGCGGTATGTCGTTAAATTTGTGTGATTAGTACCTATGTACCATTGTGACATATTTGTTATTAGCCTAAAAATTACACAGGTTTTTTTTTATCCTGTAGTAGCGGAGACGACTGATGGCAAATGAAAAGGATGATTTAACAAATATAACACCAGACCCAATTGGATTTGTTAAAAAACTAACAGGTGAAGCGGTAGCAGTTTCATCGACAGGGGCTACTCGCGAATTAAACGTGGGAGATCCTGTTTATCCATTTGAAAAAATAATAAATAAATCAGGGGTTATTCTGGTTGAGTTTACTGATGGCTCTTCTATGGATATGGGACCTGAAGATTCAACGGTGTTAGATGAAGATGTTATTCCTGAAAAGCATGAAGTAGCCGATGCAGAAGAAGCGGCTACAGATGTTTCCGCCATTCAACAAGCATTACAAGCAGGGGCAGATCCTACTCAAGTAGCAGATGCTACCGCAGCGGGTACATCAGGGCGACAAGCAGCAGCGACTATTGATCACAGTGAAGGTGCTGAGGGAGGCATGGTGCTCGCTCGGGATGCTCATGAAACCATAGCTGATGCAGGGTTTGATACTACTGGGCCTGCCGGTTTAACGGGTGCGGCCATTGAGCGAGAAGTGGGAGATGTTGCAGCTGGTGTTTCAGCAGAAATAGCGGCAGCAAGTCTGGGGCCATCAGTTCCCTTTCTGGTGATTAACCCTGTTGGACCAACCGATGATGCAACACCGGATATTACCGGTACAGCAACCCCCAATAGCACTGTAACCCTATTAGTGGGTAATCAAGTACTAACCACTAAAGCAGGGCCTGATGGCTTCTGGAAAGTAACACCTACAGACCCTCTTCCTGTTGGTCGAGTAATTACTGCCACCGGTACAACTACCGATGAAAACGGCAATACCTCACCCCCAACTCAAGCTCCTGTCAGTATTACCGACACCTCAACATTCATCACTATCGATGGCCCCATTGAAATCGACAATGTTGTTGATGTCGCTGAACAGACAGATGTATTGGTTTCTGGTACCTCTGAGCCTAATACCAAAGTGGTTGTTAGCTTTATTGATGAAGCGAATGGTGAAGTGGTCAGTAAGCTGGTTACTACTGACCCTAATGGCAAATGGTCATTAACAGGTAATGAGGTTGATCTTACTCCATTGCAGTCAGGCAATATCACGGTTCAAGCGGTTGGAACAGACCCTCATAATAATACGGCTACAGCGACTACAGCTATTACCTTGCAGCCGAACGTGGCGGTGACAGCAATTACCGATGACACCGGTAACCCGACTGATTACATTACTTCTGATCAAACCCTTGAAATTAGCGGAACAGCAGAACCTAATAGTACAGTTGAGGTGTTTATCGATGGCACCTCAATTGGTACGGTACCCAGTGATGGAAATGGCAACTGGACCATAGATCATACGGCTACCAGCATACCAGAAGGTCCTCATACTATTACTGCAACAGTAACAGATCAGTCTGGTAATACAGCGACATCGACAGAGCTTCCTATCACAATTGATGTCACACCACCTGCTGTAGCGATTACTCAAATAACAGATGACTCTGGTAATCCCACTGACTTTATTACGAATGATCAAACCCTGGTTATCTCTGGTACTTCAGAGCCAAATAGCACGGTAGAAGTGCAGATTGATGGTACACCTATTGGTACTGTACAAGTTGATCCCAATGGCAACTGGAGTATTGATCATACCGCTACCCAGCTACCTGAAGGACCTCACACGGTAACAGCGACCAGTACCGACCCAGCGGGTAATCAGGCGACAACAACTCAGCCGGTTACTATTGATGTTACTGCGCCAGTTATTGATATCACAGGGATTACTGATGACTCAGGTAACCCCTCAGATTTTATTACCAATGACCAAACCTTGGTAATTTCAGGTACATCCAATAATCCGAACAGTACCGTAGAAGTGTTTATTGATGGTAACTCGATTGGCACAGTCCCCACTGATGGCAATGGTGCCTGGAGCATTGACCATACTCCGACGCAACTGCCAGAAGGGCCGCACAATATCACTGCATCTACTACGGATATTGCGGGTAACACAGCAACGACTGCTCAGCCTCTGACCATTGATTTAACTCCACCTGCTGTTGCCATCACGGCTATTACTGATGATAGCGGTAACCCGACTGACTTTATTACTAACGATCAGAATCTAGTTATCTCAGGTACCACAGATAGTCCAACAAATACTGTCGAAGTCTTTATTGATGGAGTGTCGATTGGTAATGCGGTGGTTGATCCCAACGGCAACTGGAATATTGATCATACCGCTACGACCTTGCCAGAAGGTCCCCATAACATTACGGCTACCAGTACTGACCCTGCTGGTAATAAAACAGATACTGACCAGCCATTAACCATTGACGTCACAGCTCCTGTTATTGCCATTACAGCAATAACCGATGACACTGGTAACCCAACGGATTTTGTTACTACAGACCAAACGCTGGTAATTTCAGGTACTTCAAATAACCCCAATAGCACGGTAGAAGTGTTTATTGATGGTAACTCAATAGGGACAGTCCCCACTGATGGCAGTGGTGCCTGGAGTATTGATCATACGGCGACTACCTTACCAGAAGGCTCTTATAACATTACTGCAACAACAACCGATGTTGCTGGTAACCCGGCTACTGCTAACCAGCCGTTAACCATTGACTTGACGCCGCCAGCTATTTCGATCACAGCGATTACAGATGATAGCGGTACCCCAGCTGACTTTATTACTAATGATCAAAACCTAGTGATTTCAGGTACTACAGATAACCCTGGCAACACAGTAGAAGTGTTTATTGATGGAGTATCGATTGGCAATGCAGTCGTTGATCCCAATGGGAACTGGAATATTGATCATACCGCTACGACCTTGCCAGAAGGTCAGCACAATATTACTGCCACCAGTACAGACCCTTCAGGTCAACAGGTGACAACAAGCCAGCCATTAACCATTGATGTGACGGCACCGGTTATAGATATCACCGGTATTACCGATGACTCTGGTAACCCAACCGATTTTATAACCAATGACCAGACTTTGGTGATTTCGGGTACCTCAAATAATCCGAACAGTACGGTGGAGATCTTTATTGATGGTGGCTCAATTGGAACAGTGCCAACTGATGCCAGTGGTAACTGGAGCATTGATCATACCGCGACCAGTTTGCCGGAGGGGCCTCACAACATTACCGCTACTACAATCGATACTGCGGGCAATATTGCCAATACTGCTCAGCCATTAACCATTGATGTGACAGCACCAGTCATTGATATCACTGGCATTACGGATGATTCAGGCAACCCCACTGACTTTATTACTAATGATCAAACCTTGGTGATTTCAGGTACTTCGAATAACCCCAATAGCATGGTAGAAGTCTTTATTGATGGTGGCTCAATTGGAACAGTGCCAACTGATGCCAGTGGTAACTGGAGTATTGATCATACCTCGACCAACTTGCCAGAAGGCCCGCATAATATTACCGCTACTACAATCGACACAGCTGGTAATATAGCCAATACTGCTCAGCCATTGACCATTGATGTGACGGCACCAGTTGTTGATATCACAGCGATTACTGATGATTCAGGTACCCCAGCTGACTTTATTACTAACGATCAAACGCTGGTCATTTCAGGTACATCGAACAACCCAAACAGTACCGTAGAAATATTCATCGATGGTACCTCTATTGGCACTACACCTACAGACGCCAGTGGTAACTGGAGTATTGATCATACGGCAACTAACTTGCCAGAAGGGCCTCATAATATTACTGCTTCGACAACTGATGTTGCAGGTAATACAGGTACAACTGATCAACCGCTAACCATTGATCTGACACCACCAGCAGTATCAATTACAGCCATTACTGATGATAGTGGCACCCCCGCAGATTTTGTCACTAATGACCAAACTCTAGTGATTTCTGGTACGACTGATAATGCAGCCAATAATGTTGATGTCTTTATTGATAATGTATTAATTGGTACAGCTGTTGTAGATCAAAATGGTAATTGGAGTATTGATCACACAGCGACTAACTTGCCAGAAGGGCCTCATAATATTACCGCTACGGCGACTGATTCGGCAGGTAATAAAGCTGATACAGACCAACCGCTGACAATTGATATCAGCGCACCTTCTATTACATCACCTGATAACTTTTCAATCGAAGAAAACAGCCCTGCAGGTACTGTGGTAGGTTCTGTGGCAGCAGCTGATGCCACCAATGTGACTTATAGCTTCCAAGGCGGTGCCTTAACCAGTCCTGATGGTTACTTTGCAATTGATCCCAACTCAGGTGAAATCAGCTTAACTCAGGCTGGAGCTGATACAGCAGCAGCTAATGGCTTGCTTGACTATGAAAGTGGTATACATGCCGACTCGCTGGGTATTGTGGTCAGTGACAGTGCAGGAAACCAATCTACTCAGCAGCTCACGATTAACATAACAGATGTTAATGAACCACCCCAAATTACTGCTAATACGTTAGATATCAATGAAGGGCAAACGGTGGTGTTGAATTCTGCTAATCTGGCAGCCACCGATCCAGAAACCAATGATCCAGCTTTGATATTCACTGTTGATACAGTACAAAATGGCCAGTTTGAATTGGTCGGTAATCCTGGTGCTCCAGTGACCAGCTTTACCCAGCAACAGGTTATCGATGGGGAAGTACAGTTTGTTCATAATGGCACTGACAACCCGCCTAGCTATAACGTAACAGTGACAGACGAAGGTGGCCTGACCGATACAGGTGCTGTAGCGGTGAACTTTACCGCAGTAAATGAGCCACCAACCATTACGGACAACACCCTAGATATCAATGAAGGGCAAACGGTCGTGTTGACGTCAACCAACTTGGCTGCCACAGACCCTGAAACCAATGATCCTGACTTAGTATTTACGGTTAGTAATATTCAAAATGGCCAGTTCCAACTAGTAAGTAATAACTCGGTTGTAACAAGCTTTACTCAGGCTCAGGTTACTAATGGTGAAATTCAGTTTGTCCATAATGGTAGTGAAAACCCACCAAGTTATACCGTAACAGTCACAGATGAAGGTGGCTTAACAGATACCAGTAATGTGGGGGTGAACTTCACCAATGTGAATGAAGCACCAGTTGTGGGTGATATAGAACTGTCGCAAGTGCTTGAGGACAATGTACTGGTTATTAATCAGTCTGATTTACTAGCCAACTCATCTGATCCAGATGGTGATACGCTATCTGTTACCAGCCTTTCAGTTGACCCTCAGTTTGGCTCTCTGGTTGACAATGGTAATGGTACTTGGACATTTACACCTACTGAGCATTATTCAGGAGATGATGTTCCGTTTAGCTTTACCGTTTCTGATGGAGCGTTAACCACAAGCGGTACCGCTATGCTTGATATTATCCCGGATGCTGATATACCGAACTTAAATATTGGCGATCCATCAATGGGGCCAGGAAATGGTTTAGTGGGTGAGTACTATGGTGTTGAGACAGCAGTTGGTACATATAATTTAAGTAATGTGGCAGGCACAGTTGCTAACAATAATCCTGATGCCACCTTTGTTTCGACAGCCATTAACTATACGGGTGGAATCGATAGTTTAGGCACAGGCAATTCGCTGCAACAGTTCTTAAAACAAGATGCGACCTCTCTTAGTGCAGACCCAGGCGATACTAGTCATGGAGTAATTAACCTAAAAGGGTTTATTTATTTAGAAGCAGGTACCTATACACTCAGTGCTTTGCATGATGATGGTATTTCTATCGATATAGGTGGCGAAAATGTACTTACCCGAGAGGGCTTTGCCGGTACGCGTATTGATAGCACTTTCACCATCGATAACAGTGGTGTCTATTCATTTAATCTGGATTATTATGATCAGGGTAGTATTCATAACCTAGATCTGCTGTTAGGGCTTCAGGGACAACAACTACAGCCTCTATCTCAATCCTTTACTTATCAAACCCTAACTGATGCAGAAAATGCAGTGGATGATGGTGGGTTGGTATATGTGGATAACCCATCAGGCATGGATTATTACACGGTAACAGGCAATACGGGTTATGAAGATACTTTCATCGACCTAGTGGATTTAAATGCTGCTTTAGTGGATGTAGATGGTTCTGAGTCGTTAGTCATGAACCTGGAAAATATTCCAGTGGGTGCAGAGTTAACCGATGGCACGAATAAATTTATAGCAACAGCAGGTAATACCACAGTTGATATGAGTGTTGGCTGGAACCTGAGTAATTTATCAATAAAACCACCCGCTAATTTTAACGGCACTTTTGACCTCAACTTTAAAGCGACATCTATTGAGCAGTTGAATAACGACCAGGCCGCTAACTCACAAACTATTACTGTTACTGTGCTGCCAGTTGCTGATGTGCCAACAGCCAGTGATTTTACTATCGACTTGAATGAGCAGGTTACAACAGACGGCGACTCATCCGATGAGTTCACCACCTATTCCTTCAGCCAGTCTGACTTTACCGATGCAAGTAAAGGTAATTATTTTGATGAGCAAGGTGATGCATTAAGCTCAATTACCATTACCAGCTTACCTACCAATGGCACCTTGTTATTTAACGGTAACCCTGTAACAGCTGGGCAGATAATTAATGCGGGTGATATTAATAATTTAAGCTTCCGTGCAGATAGCAATGCCAGCGGTGATAACTTTGCTAGCTTTGATTATCAAGTAAGTGACGGTACTGATACCAGTGATGCACAAACTATTAACTTTAATATTGCGGCGCAGGCGGATCAGCCGGTAATTGATATTGCAACAGAGCAGCAGACCAATGTTTTTACTTCCAGTTTTGAAGGAGCAACTGGAGTTGCAGCTGGGCAAGCTTCATTTGTTGATACGGTTGATGGCTGGTTAACCGCTAGTAACAGTAAAATTGAGGTTCGTGGTTGGAGCGGTGATTTTTACACTGCAAACAGTGGAACGCACTTTATTGAGTTGAATGATGACCCAACAAATCAATTTCCTGATGCTTTAAATATCTATCGCGATATTAATACTGAAGCGGGTGCGAAATATGAGTTGAGCTTTTACTACTCACCAAGGCCAGGTTATGACGCAGAAACAACTAAGATAGAAGTTTGGTGGGATGGGAAGCTAATTGATACGATTGCTCAGAATGGCGGAACGGATCAAAATGTTGCTAATACTTGGCAGCAGTATAACTATACACTTGCAGGGGATGGCACGAGTGCGCGATTAGAGTTCAGAGCAGCTGGAGATCCAAGGTCAGGTGGTCGAGGTGCTTTTTTGGATGATGTACAGCTCACTGAGACTAGGGGGGGCAGTGCAACAGGGTATGAAGACACCACAATTAAGCTGCCAGATATTACAGTGACATCTGTCGATCCTGGTGAGCAGGTGACTTATAGTCTAAGTGGGATGCCTGTTAGCGCAGTTATTAGTGACGGTGTTAATTCTGAGGTCTTCAGTGGTGGCCAGCTTGATATCAGTAACTGGACTTTAAGTAACTTAAGTATTACACCTCCACCAGGCCATAAAGCGGATATTGACCTTACTTTCACCGCAACTGCGACAGAGCCAAGTACAGGTCATAGTACTCAGGCTACTGAAACGATTCATGTTGATATCCTCTCGTTGCCTGAGCAAGTAGGAAGCCCGCAGTATGTAGATGGAGATACTAGCGCTAATGTCCTAACAGGAGGTGATGGTATTGACTTTATTAGTGGTGGCTTTGGTCACGATACGTTAACTGGTGGTGAAGGTGCAGACCAGTTTATCTGGCATCGAGATGACTCAGGAGCACTGACTAATGAAGGGGTAGTAACGGTTGCACCAGACCCAAATAACCCTCAAATTGACCATGTCACCGACTTTGAAGCCCACAAGGATATTCTCAATGTTAAAGATCTATTAGCAAGTGAGAATGCGCAGAATATCGATGACTACCTAACACTCAATTTTAGTGGTGGCTCTACAACAATTGATGTAAGCCCGAATGGGGATGGACAGGTTTACCAAAAAATTGTCTTGGATAATGTTGATTTATCTACCCAGTATGGGGGTGGGTCTTCACACGATATCATCCAAAACATGATTCTGGAAGGAACCCTTGTTATTGACCAGTAACAGGCTATAAAAAACAAAAAAGCCAGCGTCATGCTGGCTTTTTTGTGCCTAAATCAAATGTTTTTTCAAATAACTTTTAAGGTTTGCTGCTGTTGCTTAAAAATATTTATTTTTAGGTAGAACGTACGGTTTGATGCCTTTTTGCTCTACTTTGGTTGTCTGACTGAAAAATACTCATAAAAAAGCCAATTATTTATAAAATCACTTCTTTTTTGTTGAATTTGTGCGACTTGTACCCTTGTACAATTGTGACTTATTTCTTTTTTCTATAAAAAGCACATTTTTCTTTTATTGTTTATTTAATTAAGGAAGTGTTGTGGCTGAACAGACGAAACTACAAGCGAATATCGACCAGAACCCTGTAGGTTTTGTAAAAAAGCTGACGGGGCAATCAGTTGCAGTTTCGTCAATAGGTGCAGAAAGGGCTTTGAATATAGGTGATCCTGTTTATCCTAGGGATAAAGTTGTCAGCAAGTCAGGAGAGGTGCTGGTTGAGTTTACCGATGGCTCTAGCTTGAATATGGGGCCAAATGACCAAACGGTATTAGCTGATGATGTTATCCCTTCTCGGCAAGATTCTGCAGATGTCAGTGAGGCCATCACAGACTTGAGTACTATTCATCATGCTATTCAGGCTGGAGCTGATCCCTCTCAAGTAACCATAAAAACTGCTGCAGGTATACAGCAAGCTTCATCACCAGACAGTGATGAAGGAAGTGACATGGTGGAAATGGCTAGAGATGGTCATGAAACTATTTCTGATGCAGGGTTTAATACTGGTAGTGTTGCCTCTACTTTAGATGGAGTAACAACCAGTACCCAAACTGCACTAAAAGAAACTGGTTTAAAAGAAAGCACTTTGAACAAGGGTAAGTTAGCTGATGTTCCCTCAGAGGTTATGAAAAACCTTGATACTGGCAGGCCAGAAGCTACAGAGCCAAACTCATCACCCACCACTGATCCTGTATCACCCACAGTTACTAACCCTAGTACGCCACCAACAACGAATCCTGACTCTCCTTCGACCATAGACCCTGGAACTACAGGTCCCAGTACACCTTCAACGACAGGCCCTGACCCAGTTGATCCACCTGTTATTGCTATCGATTCTATTGGCGCAACTAACGACAGTACTCCAGAAATAACCGGCACGGCTACACCTGGTACAACAGTAACGATTATGGTTGATGGACAACAGCTAGAGGCTAAAACAGGAGCCGATGGGCGTTGGTCTGTTACACCTGATAAGCCACTACCCGTTAATCAGTCTGTTACGGTTAAAGGCATAGCAACAGATGATCAGGGGCAAACCTCGCAGCCTGATCAAACAAGCTTGATTGTAGATACAAAAATTAAGCTTCCAGAGATTATCACCCCCATTGAAGGAGATAACATTGTTAATGCGGAGGAAGATGATCATGTATTGGTGGAAGGAACTGCTGAGCCCAATAGCCAAGTTACAGTAACCCTCAGTGATGGCAGTAATACCAAGACAGCGATAGTGACGACTGATGATCAAGGGCGCTGGACCCTGCAAGGAAAAGAAGTTGATTTAAGTAAATTCAATAACGGTAAGATCACCGTTGATGCGACAGCTACAGATACAGCTGGTAATACCAGCTCTGCGAAAACAGCCGAGATCACACTTGATAACCAAGTACCCTTCACTCATCATGAATTCGATTTGGCTGAAAACCGTCTTGCGGGCTATAAGGTTGGTGAAATCAAAGCAGACGACACTGGAAAAGTAACATACCGCTTTGCTAATGGTACCCAAACCAGTGATGATGGCTTTTTCCAGTTAGATGAAAATACCGGCGCAATTACGCTGACTGATAAAGGCGCTGCAGCAAGTTTATTGGATTTTGAAAATGGTAATAACAAAGATCTGTTAAATGTAGTTGCAACCGATGATGTGGGTAATACTGCTACCGGAAAAGTACAGATTAATATTACTGATGTTGATGAGGAGCCTACGGTTGGCAACGTGGAGTTACCTGCCATCAATGAAGACAGCAGTATTATTATCAAGCCAGCAGATTTGCTGGCAAATGCCAAAGACCCTGATGGCGACAGCTTTAGTGTAACTGAACTGAAATTAACAAACCCTACGGTGGGGGTGTTGGTGGCCAATGGTGATGGCACATGGACATTCACTCCCAACAAAAACTATGCAGCAGATAATGTAGAGCTTGGGTTCACAGTTACCTCAACCAAATACTCTGTTGAAGCCAAAGCAACAATTGATGTTATTGCTGTTGCAGATGCGCCAACCCTTTCTGTTAGTTCAAACACCCAGACGTTTAATGCGCTAAAAGACGCCGTTAATAATCCAGATGGCTCTATCCAGCTGACAGCTGAAGAAAATAATAAGCATGGGACAGCCTGGAGTGAAGAGAAAATCGATTTAACCAAAGATTTTACGTTAAATTTCCAGCTGAACTTTGGTAACAAAGATAGTGATGGGGCTGATGGTATTGTGTTTGTTTTGCAAAATAATGAGAAAGGCATTGAGGCGGTAGGCAAGTCAGGTGGAGGGCTAGGATTTGAAGGCTTAGAAAATAGCTTTGGTATTGAATTTGATACCTGGAAAAATGCAACTGATCTTGATGAGGATCATGCAGCTTTTGTAAATGGAGGATATGTAAAACATGATAAAGAGCTTACCTCTCGTCAGCCGCTAGACAATATTGAAGATGGTAAGTGGCATGATGTTCAAATAACCTGGGATGCTAGTGAACAACGTATAACCTATAAGTTTACTAACCAAACAACAGGAAAAGAGGTAACTGACTCAGTTGTACGAGATATCGTCAACAAGGACTTGGGTGGGAGTACGGAAGCCTGGTTTGGTTTTACCGCAAGTACCGGTGGCTCTAACAATACGCAAAGTGTCAGGAATGTTGAGTTGCACGATGCAACAATTTCTTTGGATATAAAAGCAGCAGTGACTGATGACTCTGAGGCGTTAGGGGATGTCATTATTAGTCAGGTGCCTACAGGCATTGAGCTGTCAGCTGGGACTAATAATAACGATGGTAGTTGGACGCTTAAACAAACAGAACTAAAAGGCCTGTTCTTGGATACCCAACACTATCGTGGTGATCAAGATTTCAGTTTAGTAATACAGGCGACAAGTAGTGAGAATAATGGCTCGGCAGCAGCAACTCTACAAGTGATTAATATTGAAGTGAATGGAGCAGATGCTGTTAAACCGGGGGCGACCGTTTCAGGTACTTCAGGTCATGATGCAATTTTTGGTGATATTGGTGATGACATTATTTTTGCAAGTGCTGGCAATGATAGTCTGACTGGCAACGATGGTGCCGATCAATTTATCTGGGGTAAGGATGCGGTTGTTAGTGGAACGGTTGCTAATCCTGTAGAAGATCACATAACTGACTTTAATAACGGTGAAGATATTCTTAACCTGAAAGACCTACTTGAAGGCGAAAATGTAAATACAATTGATGATTATTTAGCAATAAACTTTGATGGTAAGTCTACTACAATTGAGGTAAGCCCGATGGGTGATGATCAAACTGTGCAGAAAGTAGTGCTGGAAAATATAGACCTGCCTAGCGAATACGGTACAGCTGATTCACACACAATTCTTCAGAATATGACAAATGATGGGACACTAATCATTGACCAGTGAAGTATGTCGTTTTAATTACTGGCCATTTTTTCTGTGTTTGCTAAAGCCTACAATAGTTTGCTATTGCGGGCTTTGCTTTTTATTGGTGCTGAAATGTAACGCTGATGATATCAATGCATGGCAGAACGTAAGCTACTTAGTTTCTGCATTTCATCGAACGGCTTTCTACTCAGAATATCCTGCTCAACATGTACCATTACGAAAATGGCAAAGCCCAGTCAAAATTTATATTGATAGTCGTGTTGGGTTTAAGGATATACAGCACCAGCTGGTTTCTGCTCAAGCTGAAGAGCTAGCCCAAATAACAGGGCATCCCGTAACAGTCACTAAAGAAAAAAGTGAGGCAAATGTAGTTATTGTGTTTGCTCATTCCACAAAGATCCCAAATATAATTGTTGAAAATGGTGGCGGCATACCATTGTTGAATGTAGCAGCAAAAAGTTTATGCTTTTTTCAAATTAAAGTATCTCAGCTGGATTGGGTGATTCAGGAGGCTTCTATTTATATTCCACCTGATACAGCGCGAGCAGTTGCTCGCTTGCCAGGCTGTGTTGCAGAAGAAATGGCCCAAATAATGGGATTAACCAACGATGATGATCAGCTATTTCCTACTGTATTTAATGACGAAAGCGTCTTTGATGAGTTGACGCCGTTGGATAAAACATTATTGAAAGTGCTTTATAATGATAAATTAAAGCCAGGTATGGGGTGGGAGCAAAGTAAAGGAGTAGTAGAAGAAATTATCCAGCACTTGCTGACTAATACAAAAAAATAGTTTGATATACTTTGCACCTTTGTTGTTACCTTGCTAATAAATAATGTGACTCATAAGAAATTATTTGGGGGCGTTACATCGTGAGATTGTTTGTTCGCGCAGGAAAACCATTCGCGTTGGCTTGTAGTTTGTTCTATGTTCTGCCAACACAGGCTGCCACTTTGGAAGAAACTGTGGCAAAAGCACTGGATACTAACCCACAAACCTTAATCAGCTTACAACGTTATCGTGCTGGAACGGCTGCGATTGGCTCAGCAAAGTCTGGTTATTTGCCCTCTTTAGATCTGGCTACTGGGATTGGTCATCAACGTAAGTCATCACCAGGCACTCGGGCAAGTGGTGAAGATAACACCGATTTTACCCGACGAGAGCTGTCGCTATCGTTACGCCAAATGATTTTCGATGGGTTTGCTACTTCAAGTGAAGTGGATAGAACGACTAATGAAAACTTGGCACAGGCGAGCACTTTATCTTCTACCGCAGAAAATGTTGCTTTGCGAGTAGCAGAGGTTTATTTAAATGTGCTGGAAAAACAGCAGCTGCTTGAGTTAGCAGAGCGCAACCTAAAAACGCATAATCGCATTTTTCAGCAGATTAGGCTAAGAGCAGAGTCTGGTGTTTCCCGTAGTTCAGATTTAGCACAAATCACCGGGCGTCGTGCTAGGGCAAAAACTAATGTGATTAATGCGAAAAATAACTTAATGGATGCTGAAGCCGAGTTTTTCCGGGTAGTTAATTTGGTTCCAGCCAAATTAGTTATACCACGACCTAACCATAAGTACTTGCCGCTCAATATGCAAGCTGCGGTTAAACAAGCAACGGAAAACCACCCTACACTGGTTTCGGCTAGTTATGATATCAAAGCAGCTGAATCTCAATATGAAGCGAGTAAAAGCCCATTTATGCCAAGGGTAGACTTTGAAGTGGACCAAACCTGGGATCGTGATAACGATGGTGTTCATGGCAGAGATAATGACTTAACTGCAATGGTACGGATGCGTTACAACTTATTTAACGGCTTTGGGGATAAAGCGAGAAAAGAAGAATCTGCCTATCGAGTAGAAGAGGCAAGAGCGGTTAAGAAAAATGCCTATCGCCAGGTAGTAGAGGGCTTAAAGCTTTCTTGGAATGCTTATCGGTACTTGAATGAACAAAAAGTGTCGTTAAAACAGCATGTAAACTCAAGCAGGCAAACCGTATCAGCCTATCAGCAGCAGTTTAATATTGGTAAACGTACATTGTTAGACTTACTGGATAGTGAAAACGAATTGTTCCAGGCAAGGCAAGCATATATCGAAGCAGACTATGACGAGCTCTTGTCTCGCTATCGAGTATTTAATGCAACAGGGCAGTTACTACCTGCACTGAATGTTAAACTACCTGATGCATGGACCCGCTAACAGCTTTAAAAAAACATTGCTGGTGCTTTGTTTGTTACTGGTGGCTAATATTTCCTGCTCTACTATTACCTCATGTTATAGCTGTAGGAGTAGTAGAAGCAGGAGCGGAAGAGTTAGCTGATACAGAGCCAGCAATCGATCAAGGCTTAGGAGATAAAGACGGTGATGGGGTAATTGATGCTAGAGATCAGTGCCCTAGTACTGACAGCCGGTTAACAGTTAATAATCAAGGCTGCCCTGAAAAGGGGATGAAAACGATAAAAGAAACAGTAGTTATCCCATTTTATCCTGACACACCAGAAACCAACACATTAAAAATATCGCAAATTCAACAGCTTGCTATTTTTGCAAGAAAGTACCCCTCTGCAAATATTACATTAACTGGGCACTCAGAACAGTCTGGCAACAGGCAAAAAAATAAAGCTCAAGCGCTCACGCGTGCTCGTGTGGTTAAAGAAATCTTAGTGAGCCGTTTTAAAATTAAAGAAAGTCGTATCAAGCTTCATACTGTGGGAGCAATGCAACCGTTAATGACAGTTGCAGCAGAGCTTGATAAAAAGAAAAACCGTCGGGTCGTAGGCGAAGCTAAAACAGAAATTAAAGGACAGATAAAACGCTGGGATGTTTTCCAGTAACAGATGATTAAGTAACGGAAAATTAGTGCCTGAAAGAGCTTGTAAATAAATTACTGAAATAAAATGAAGGTTTAATTGATTAAAGAGTAATAATTGTTAAATTAAACCTTCATTATCATCCATTAAGTTAGATGCTTGTTTTTGGCCAGTGTGTTCTCGATACCAACGACGACTGAGTAGTTTTTCCTGAACAGGGGTTGGAAGCTCAGTAAATTGAAAAATCTCTTTATTTATCAATAACTCGATTATATCTTCTAAAACCCTGATAAAGTCCGCATCGGCATCTTCTAAAATCCGGTGTTTTAACTCTTCATCTTCATTTCGCGCCAGGAACTCTCGCATGGCATTATCGGTAAAAGAAACCAACTGCCACTCATCACTTTCTTTGTTCTGTGAAATGGCACTAATCAGCCCTGACTCATCTTTTTTGGCATACAGCATAACTAAGCAGCTCCCACCTTTAGCAGTACTGTAAATATATCCTTCACGAATGATTTTTAGGTTTTGTTATCATTACTTCCCACCTAAAAAACCTTCGTATTGGGTATAAGTTTAGCGCCCTTCTGGGGGGAATACTTTTTAGTTAGTGTCCAATGGTAAATTCGTTAGTAAGGAGCTAATAAGGGGGCGGGTGATTTCGTATACCGACTGCCCACGCATGCCTTCGCTGCTGCCGCTAATGGTCCATAGCAGCTCATCATTCTTTAGGTCATAGACTTCTAGCGTTAGATTAATCATTGCAGGCTGATTAATATCGGCGTCAGCATCATTCCAGGAAAGTACTTTGCCAGTTAAGCTGTATTGAAAATCCTGGTTTTCAGCCCATTCTTTAGCTGCTTGGATACGGTTTGCATCATCCAGCAACCCTTCTTCTGATTCAATTTCAGGATCTGGCGGGCGTTTGAGGCTTCTTAAGCCAATAGCAGGCGTTAATACTGCCATCATTCGTTCAACTTGTTCATCAGCATCAGTAGAGGGGGAAAAATTGACGACAGGGACTAAAACCCAATTTGCATCAGCTGCTAGCTTATCGCTGCCGAACAGGTTTGTCAGGGAGAGACTGCTACAGCCAGTCATGGTCAGTATACCGCTTAACAATAAACTGGCTTTTAGGCTGGGTTTTAGTCGCATGTGTTACCTCGTAGATTGGAGGGTGTCGCTTTCGCTCATAACCTTTTGCAACCCTCTCTCAAACTAAAAGGTTGAGCTTTATGTTTGGCTAAAGCGCTCCTGGATATCTGATTTATTTAGGGCGAGCCATTGCAGAGCAATAATTGAAGCAGCGTTGTTAATTTTTCCATCTTGTACCATAGTGATGGCTTGCTTTGCCGGGATACAGCTTACGCGAATATCTTCTCCTTCTTCTGCCAACCCGAACACACCTTCAACTACAACTGAGGTATCTATAATGCCGCAAAACAGGTGAAGTTTTTCAGAACAGCCACCAGGACTAGGATAGTATTCACAAATAGGTAAAAGCTGTTGTATGTCACAGTTGGCCTCTTCCTTGGCTTCACGAATAGCGACATCTTCTGCGGTTTCTCCCGTTTCGATAATACCGGCGACAATTTCTATTAGCCAAGGATTTTTGTCGTTAGCAGCCAAAGCACCAACTCTGAATTGCTCTACAACAACCACTTGATTATGATGAGGGTCATAAAGTAAAACAGCAGTTGCCGGACGCCTAACCATGACCTCTCTAGTCAATGATTGGCTCCAGCCCCCCTGAAACAGGCGGTGCTTAAGTTGATAGCGATCAATTTTGAAAAAGCCGTTGTAAGCCCGGTCTTGTAGAGTGATTTCAGTATCTTGTAGTTTAAAGCTGGGTTTGGCCATAAAATTGATCACCTTATTGCGCTTGAAGAGATTGGTATAAGCCAGTTTCAAATATGTAGTCAGTCACTTCTGGAGATAACAACCCAGTTAACTCTGACTTATCTGCACCTGCTGCAAGCAGGCTTCTTACTGTTGTGCTGCGCACCGTTCTCTTTTCTTGTACAGGGTATAACGTCCAGCGTTGTTTGATATCATCTGCCCGGTAAAATTTTTGCCAGGTCTCAGGAACCATATTATCAGGCCCTAAAATAAAACTAAGTTGTATTGATGGACCACTTGCTTGGTAGCTTTTATCTAGCTTATCCAACAGATCATAAGTAAACACAGGCTTATCGGGCTGCTGTTGTAACATTTCCATTTCTATTGGGCAGATGCTGAGCTGGCAAGAGAGGCTTGTAAACTGAAGGATGAACTTTTCCAGTAGGGTAACTCGTTTAGCAAAGTCCAACATCTCTTTATCGAAGGCGTGCGCGGCACTAGGCACTAACAAAATTTGATCAAAATCTTTTGCTGCCTGCTCAATAACGCTGGCATGTCCCTGAGTGGGTGGATTGAAAGCTGAGCCAAAAACGCCAATCTGTTTGGTTTTATGGTTCATAAAAAAGGTGGCTTCCTGTGAGTCTTTTACAAAAATTTTAAAAAACTATATCAGTTAAATGGTGTTTAACTGTCTGTATTTAAAGGTCTTGTATATACATGATAAGTATTTTCCGAAAATCTTATGTGTATAAGTACTGATACGGGCTTTGGTTTAATTTGATAGGATTGCCGCCGTTAAGACACTCCTTAACTTTATGGAATTTCTTAGATGCCCTAACTACCCCGATTGTTAGGGCTTTTTTTTGTCTATTATAAAGTCAGCCAGTTCCTCTATTGTAAGACAAATCTCTGCAGTCACTCATCCGCTCTGAGTATCGTTAGAGTTGAAGCAAGCTCAAGTGATAAACTGGTAATATTCGCTAAAATATCGTAGAAATATGTTCTATATTAATGCTTATTGGGTATAGGTAGTAAGTGGATAATTTAATAAATAATGGAAGTTGAGTACTTTAACTTTAATGACCATGTAGAATCAGTTGAGTGGATTTACCAACTTCCTGCTGGGTTAGTGAGTGAAAAAATTGATCTGAGATATAACTCAGTCAATATTAAAAAAGAAAAGAATGGATACCAGATTTATATTGGCCCTAAAAACCCAAATGATGGTGGAGATGGGCTGCTAATTAATCTTGATAATAACTTGAAGCTAATAAACTATGTTGTTGAGCGTATAGACCCAACGCCCCAAATTGAGCGTGAATAATGCCTACCACTAAGAGCATGTATAAGTAAAAAATCACCTACACATGCGCTTAAAGTGATGATAATTTCTAGTATACCCGTCGCGAATCATTTTTAGGTTTTGTTATCTTCGTTTCTCACCGCAATCACCTATTAATATAGGCTCATGGGGCTTCGTCACTTGATGGCCTCACCTAAAAACCCTTCGCATTGAGTATATATTACCTATTTATAATTCTATATTAATCACCTGCTTTGCTTGAAATCAAATACTTTCTACCATCACACGAGTATCTGGTAAAACTGACAAGTGAGGTATTTGTAAGTCTGGGCGTGACAAGCGACTGAGGGCATTCAGTGCTGATGCTATTGCACCCTCTTGCCAACCGGGTAAAGAAGATACTTGATCGCCTATAATAAAAAAGTTTGGTTTTTCATCCCCGTCTACCCCCGTTCCTTGGATTAACTGGTTAAAGTGCTTCACACTTTCTTGAGAGTTTTTTCCAACTAAATACCACTGCGCCCAGCCACCCTTAATATATGGCATGTTTTGCCAAGCAATGGCAACACCATGGGTCAAGCCATTACCAAATGCTTCGCCAAAGAGTTTGGCTCCTTCTCTTGCTTGGTCAAGCCGCTTGCTAATGGGTTCATTACCCATTTTAAAAGCATGTTCTTGAAAGTTGTAACAACCTGTTAATGTACCTTTTTGATCGTGGTAACCAGTAGAGGGATACCAAATTTGGGTAATGGGGTTGTCAGTCCAAGAAATGCCGCCAAAAATTGGGACAACACCCATTTCAGAATCAGGAACACTTAATAGATCTTCACCGACCTCTTTGTTGTATACATTACCAATTGTACTGCCTTGCCATAAATAACGATCGGCTTGCCAACCGACTTTTGTGGTACAAGCTAAAAATTTTGCTTCAGGGAATTCAGGTGTTTTACTGGGGTCAGGTGAAAATTGTGCTTGATATACGGCCTGGAGAGCCTGTTTGAAACTTTCTGAAAAACCTTTGCCTACAGTTTTGCATTGTAGACGCTCAGAAAGTAGCTCCTTAAGGAAAGGGATAGCAGCATTACTAAAGCAGTAATCGGCTGTATATATTTCACATTCTGTGCTGCCCATTTTACTAACATAAATAGTAAACTGTTGCTTTATATCATCCCAATCTATTTTTTGAACAGGGCTATTTAGATATATCGTACCACCAAGCGCCGCAATTTGTTGGGCGAAAGCATGTTGCACTCTATCCATTCCTCCGACAGGTTGGAAGAGGGTGGGCTGCCAAAGAAAGTCTTCAGGTTGATAGAAACGGGTTTTCTTCCAAAACTCAGAATCTAATAGACTATTTAAACTTAAGGCTTCCGCTACTTCTCCACTGTCTACACCGGGTAGTATCGTGTAACCTGCTCTATCTGAAGCGCCATCATCCTGGCCTTCGATGCTCGCACTAACTTGATATTTGCCTTCACTAGTTAAATTACCAAAAGTAACCATTAAGCATTGTAATTTACTTACCAATTCTTGCTTGCTATCGTCGTCATTTGTACTGGTTGCACTTTCAATTAGTGTCTGTGCATTTTGGTAAACCATTTCAGCTAGCCAACCTCGAGTATTATGATCTAATCGCCGATTAACAATTGGTTTGCCGTGAAAAGGCCCCTCTGCCATTTGGGTGAGGTTTGAGCCACTGTTCATTACATATACTTCTAGATCAACACCAAACTTTTTCAAATAATGCAGTAGTCGTTTGTGGCTAGAGGGGATTCGGCCAGGGCCTGCATTTAAATATGGCTCGCTATCATTTAGCGGCCGATCAAAACGAACGACTTGTGTTTCTCCAGGAATAGAGTTAAATAGCTCCCTATTTTTATCTTCAGTTAACGTGTCACCAGTACGTAAGGTTAAGCAACGGCCGCCAGTGCGGTTATGTGCTTCTAGTATAATGACTTCCATACCTGACTGCTGAGCTAACAGCTCATAGGCAGTTGTTAAACCGCCAATACCTGAGCCAATTATTACTGCTCGTTTACCAGAGAAAGCATTATTTTTTACTTTAACTGGGCCTGGTGTAGTCTTTTGTTGTTGATTCACAGCATGATTTAAGGCAGACCATGCGCAAGCGTGAGGGTTGTTTTTCAAGAAATCTAAGCGACTTTGCCCTGTTTTTGTCATCTCTCGTCTCCTTGATTTTGGTTTAAGCAAAACGTTAGATAAGGCTAGATTATATTGGCAAGAGCACCAAGTGAGTATTTTTTTACAGTCATATCATGAGTTAGTAAGGAAATATGACGTTGTTTCCTGTGGTTTTATTAAAGGAGAGTATGGATTACTTTCTATTGATTTAAACAATATTGCTTGTTTGTAAAAATTAGTCAGTATTCTCAGCTTGAGTGAGGGTGCATCATAAGCTATAGGTTATCTGTTAACCTTTAAAAAATTACTAAAATTAGATTAGCCGAAAGGAACCGCCACATGTTTGGAGAATTTATTTCTATATTACAAAAAAACTTAGAAAGTCTGCTTGGAGACGGGAAACCTAACTTAAAAGAGCTTGAAAATAAGGTGATTAATCAACTGCCTGCTGAACTGCAAGACAACGTAGAGTATGTGCAAAATGTTATACTACAATCAGTTAGATTTATTCAGTCAGCAACTGACGAATTGACTCTGCCCATGATTAACATCAGCTTTACTAAAGAAAATGCTTTACCACGATTTTTGTGGGGAATGTTGTGGAAAGATTGGGAGAAGCAGCCAGAAGATGGCACTACTGTATTTCTTCAAGATTATCGAGACCGTGGTCTACATAATGCTAAGAAAAAAGCGTATTTTTCAGCATTAACACCAGATTTGTATGAAGAAAAGTATCAGCCAAAGATTAAAGATTTTTTTAATAAAATGCTTGGGAGAGAAAATAGTAATATACCTTTAATGGATCAATATGTAAGCGATTATTTAGATCTATACTGGAATTTACATTTAAATGTAAAGCCACAAGATATTCCTGAATATGCTAAGCAAATTGGGAAAGAGTTTATCAACTGCCTTGCTATTGTCACGCCATTTGATCCTAATAACCTATCACAGTCATTAGACTTCAAGCGTAGCTACGAATATGTGCGTCGGAATCGAAGCCACTTATCTGAGTGGTTAGCTAGCCTGATTGATAATGTGAAGAAAAATCAAAATGAATATAAAGATACTTTTGTATATTATTGGTTTGTTAATAATCAGAAAGGCAATGGTGCTTTCACTAAAGAGGATATCACTTTTGAGTGTTTCCATAACTTCCTTGCTTTAAGTCAATGGGGAAATACTATTTACAATATGATGGATTTATTACGTGAAGATAACGAAAAAGAGCTTGCATGTAAAGTACAAACTGAGTTTAAGGAGCTGATGAGTAGTAATCCTAACGAATTAGCACGAGCAGGGGATGATAATAGTTTTACCCGGCTGGACTTCTTTGTTTTTGAATTGATGCGAGTGATACTACCTAACAATGGCAGTATTTCTCGTGTAGCACTTAACGGGCAGCTAGCTAATGAGCCTGATATACTCAATTTCCATCTTCACCAACCTATTGGTAACAGCTCTTTACATTGGTCTGATGCAAGACTAGAAAAAGACAGTAATGATAATAATGTTTGGGTTGCACCATTCAACCCAGAGCGATATCAAGATGTTCCGCTCAGTCATACGATTGATGAAGAAGGGTTGAAAAAAGCCGCTGCTTTGAATCGTTGCCCTTTTGAGCAAAGCTCTATTACCACAAAAGATGGTCGTAGTATTTTGAATAATGCTTATGGTACAACATATAGTAGTAATGAGAAAGCTCAATGCCCAGTTATTGAAACTGCAGGTTATTCACCTTTTGGTTTTGGTTATCGCCGCTGTCCAGGTGAGTTGTTTACGGCTAATGTGTTTAAAACATTCTTGAAGACGGTTTGGGAAAACCAAATATCTTTTTATCAACTAGATAGTAAAGATCCGCAAGAAATCCCTGTAGCACCTGCAACATTTGTTAAAGACAATATTGCTATGAAATACAGTCAGTGATAGTTTTAATATGGAAAGTATACCTTTTGTTGAAGGTATACTTTTTTATTTTAAAAATACCTGTAGGGATGTGCTACAAATAAGATAGCCACCAATTTTTTTCGCTTAGTTTTGATGCCTGCAAACCATTTACATACAGGGTGAATAGCTAATATTATGGCTAACCAAACCAGATAAACGATTGGCAAACTAAAGCCGAATTCTGCTGGTTTGGAAAAAGCATTTACAAGTAAAATATTGACAGGAAAACCCATCGCTACGCCAGCAAGTTAAGTTTACTAATAGCCGCTGTCGTTGTCGCTTTGGTAGTTTAAATATCTCTGACAACAGGTAACTACCGGCCATCATTCCAATCCAAATCCAGCTGAGCGTGGGTTAGGCAATGACTACTATGTAATCACCAAGCTGAATTGTCTTGAATCAGTTTTGCTGGCAGGAACTGAGTCATACTGTTAGTGTATAAAAAATATATTTAATTCTATAAGAACGGAAAGGTATCCCGTGAAAAATAATAACTACATTATTCGGACAATGCATCAAGAAGAAGTTATTCTTGCTATTAATTGGGCCGCCAAAGAGGGATGGAATCCAGGAGTTAATGATGCAGAATGTTATTATAACGCTGACCCCAATGGTTTTCTTATAGGGCTTCTTAATAATGAGCCGATAGCGACAATTTCAGTAGTTAAATATGGTGAGTCGTTTGGTTTCCTCGGTTTCTACATTGTTCACCCTAGTTACCGTGGGAAAGGCTATGGATTACAAATTTGGAAAGCAGGAATTAAGTATTTGGAAGGGTGCAATATTGGTCTGGATGGCGTGGTTGAGCAACAAGAAAACTATAAAAAATATGGTTTTCGATTGGCCTATCGTAATATTAGATTTGAAGGCTTAGGAGGAGGTAGTTCGACTATTCAATCACGCATTGTTGACCTTTCTACTATTCCATTTGAAGCCATTGAATTGTATAGCCGTCCTTTTTTTCCTGAAAGAAGAGATGAGTTTCTGAAATCATGGATTAACCAGTCTAATTGTAATGCGTTAGGTGTCATACAAAATGATAGCCTGACTGGTTATGGTGTTATTCGTAAAGCGTTGGGTGGTTACAAGATAGGGCCTTTATTTGCTAATACACCAGAACTTGCCGATGATCTCTTTTTGGCTCTAAAGCAGGGAGTAGAACCACTACAACCTATTTACCTTGATATACCAGAGGTTAACCAAGAAGCTTTGAAGTTGGCGAAACGCTATAACATGCAAAGTGTGTTTGAAACGGCGAGAATGTATTCAATTAAAGCTCCAGATTTACCTCTTGACCGTTTTTATGGTGTAACCTCCTTTGAGGTAGGATAAAAGCTGTCCACAAGGTCGGTATATAGGTAATATTTATAAAATTAATGATTGCTAAAGAATGGGTGTTGCTAATGAAAAATGGCTTGCAAAATGGTCTTAAGTCGCTTCAGTCTTGTTAATTGTGCAATCTAATAGGTTAGCACTCATTACATTACGTACAATCCACAGTACTTACCGTAAAATTACGGATTTTTGATTTTATGTAAGTTTACTACAATTTTCTGCAGCAGTTGAGTTAACCCCCTTAACTCCTAGGCAAAGTAATTGATTCGCCCTGATCCCCCTATGATCAGGGCTTTTTTTTGCTCAAAAACTGTAAATCCAACCTATATGTCTATTTGTAGAGCAAAAAATATATTGAAAACGACATTTACAAAGGCAATTCGTGCTGAACCATTCATAGTTTTTTAACATAGAGAAACATTAATGAAACACCAAGGATGAGCTGTGATGGATTTAGAGGTTAAACTATTTGGGCCTTTACGAATGCAAGCTGGGGCTGACTCATTTAAGATAAAGCTAACGAACAACAATCTTTCTTCTGCTATTAATCAACTTTCTCACTTAAATGAGCTGAAAGACACTTTGATAAGGCCTGATGGAGAGCTATGTCAGTCGGTTATTTACTTAATTGGTAATGAGCAGGTCAATATTGAAGATAACCCTGTTTTTCAGCAGGGGGATGTACTGACTTTGTTAGCCCCTATTTCTGGAGGGTGAGTATGTTGAGTTGTGTTGAGCCAATTGAGCTAACAGAAGAAGAGCAAGCCATCTATCAGTGGCAAATGTGGGTTCCAGGTTTTGGTGAGCAAGGTCAACAAGCGCTACGCAATACAACTGTGTTCATTTCCAGAGTTGGTGGGTTAGGTTCGGTGGTTGCCTATGAGTTGGCAGCTGCAGGCGTTGGGCGAATGGTTCTGGCTCATGCTGGTAACATTAAATATTCAGACTTAAACCGGCAGCTGTTGATGACATATGATGGAGTTGGAGTTACTGAGCGAGTACATTCAGCAGAGCAGCGGCTTAAGCAGCTAAATCCTCGTTTAGAAATTGTTTCTTATCCAGAAAATGCAAATATAAAGAACATTAGTAAATTAATGGATGGAGTTGATATTGTCATTGATTGTGCTCCATTATTTCAAGAAAGATTTGCAATGAACCAGGAGGCAGTTAAGCAAGGTATACCACTAATAGAGTGCGCTATGTATTCGATGGAAGCACAAATTACCACAATCATTCCCGGCAAAACACCTTGTCTGTCTTGTATTTATCCAGTAGAACCTCCTCATTGGAAAAGAGAGTTTCCTGTAATAGGTGCAACATCGGGCACTGTGGGGTGTATGGCTGCAATGGAAGCAATTAAGTTGATAACGGGAGTTGGTAATCCACTAACAAACACTTTGTTAACGATGGATTTAGCCAGTATGGAGTTTAGGCGATGGCAATTACAGCGCAGAGCTAATTGTGACGTTTGTTCTATAAAACAGTGAAAATAATCGATCTATTTTGATATAAAACTGTAGTCGTCTAATTTACCATTAAAGAGATTCTATGTTTAATTGTAGAGTCTGCTGTGCTCAATAAGTTGGGTATAAATAATAGGACGGGAACAATAATAGAAGGTTGGTATACCCTATATATTAGTTTATAGGGTATGCGGCCTTAATCTGTGCTGAAAATTTTTTTATTAAATTTATTTTCAGTAAGTATAATTAACCCTGTAAGCTAAATTGCTCCAGGGTTGCTATATTTTTTTACAACTGAATTAATAAACCCTTCGGAGCGAAGCTGATTTAAGTTTGTATTTAGTGTTGAAACTGTATCATCACTAATATTTTTATTTAAAGCCAGCCAGAGAGCACTTCTATTAAACGTATAGACAACTTCTAAATTATGCATGCTATACCGTTTGGCGATTACTGGGCCAGAAAGTGAGCTGGTTGCCCATAAATCAATTTTTCCTAGCTTTAACTTGGCAGCATTGACAACGTCGCCTTTTGCCTTGATCAATTTAACGCCATTTTTAATTAGATACTTACTAATTTCATCTTGCTCATAGCTGCCTATACGATATTTGTGTAAGTCACTTAACTGGGTAATAACAATTCTTTTGTTTTTAGGTGCAAGGATAATCCAATCTTCTTCAAAGAGTGGGCCAACCCACTTGAAGATATGCTGACTTTGTTTAGTTTTAAAGGTGGTGAATACACCATAGTTATTATTATGGGTGGCAATTTCTTGGCTTTCTTCTGCAGAGGGTTGTAAGGTTATTGTGTATTTTATATTTGAGCGAGTAAATAGTTGGTTTATAATTTCAGTTGCAAGGCCAGTAACATTTTCATCTTTACCAAAACCGTTGTTGCTAACAGTCATGTGAAGTGGTGGAAAAGGGTTGGTTAGTAAATGAATAGGCTGACAGTAGGCTTTAGTAGTAACCACCAACAAAAAAAATGCAGTAAAGAGTGCTTTGACAAAGTGACTCATAGAACAATCCGTATCCAGTAAATAATAATCAGTTAGTATAGTGTTTAATAAATCAGTACCCAATTATAATATCGAGCAGCTACACCCATAACGTAGGGTTTTTAGGACGCTGCTAAGAGGCAACAACAAGTCCTAAAAATCATTCGTGAAGAGTATATCCAACATCAGATAAAAGCGACTTATATTATAAGAAGAAACAAAAATATTACAATGGAATCTACATTTTACGCTAGATTATTAAGATAGGGCGTGTGGGCTAATGGAGTTAGGGCTTTGAGGGTTGTTATGCTCGTTATAATTTGTACTTTTATACCTTAGCCTTTGAGATTAACTTTTATCTCTAACCTGTGTTTGAGTTATTTGAAATTAGACTTTAGTATATCTGCATCGCACAATTTTTATTATTTGTAGGATTCATGTGTAAAAATGTTACAGATTTATACGCTTTTAATATGGAGCGATTGTTCAAAATAGGTGCTTTTGTGTCGAAAATGTTCGTAATAGATTCCTATTATAAATCACATTTAGTTGTAAAAATTAACTAACATTCATCCATAGCTAAAGATCCATAGCTAAAGAATAGTCAAGGTTAGGCATATCCATTTGGCTGCGGGCAAGTGCGTGAATATTTTCTTAAGAAGGTTCTAATATTAAATTGATTATTTACCTTAATAATAGGTTAATAATTACCTGCTATTTATTGTGTCTAAACTCAGAATGGCAGGTTTGAGCTTTCTGAATGATTTTTGCAATTACAAAAATAATAAAAAGGAAAAATTATGTCTGTCAATGTTAGCCGGAGAAGCTTTGTAAGTTTGCTTGGGGGAGTAGTTACCGCTCCTTATTTGTTGACAATAAATAATTTAAAAGCGGATACACCTAATGAGTCAATTGAAAACTATGCAGTTAGCACCTTACCTGATAATACTACGGTAGACTCTGATCTTGCTAATACAGTATTTCCATTATCTGTGGCCTCTGGTGATCCAAGTGATACAGGTATTATTCTTTGGACTAGGCTGAGTCCAACAGAGTTTAAGCCTTATGAGCCATTGTTTTTTGAAATTTATGCGGATCCCAAAGCAGAGTTGTTACTGGTTCAAGGACAAGTGGATACTCAATTAGTGCAGTTCACTGACTTTACAATAAAAGTTGATTTATCTGGTCAATTGCAGCCAGCTACAGGCTATTACTACCGGTTTATTTATAAAGGAGTGAGCAGTCGTATAGGTAGGTGTAAAACGCTTCCTGCATCTTATCAAACGGTAGATAAAATTAACTTTGCGGTATTAACCTGTCAAGATTATACCAATGGTTATTATAATGCTTATTATGAGTTGTCAAATATTCATGAAATAGATTTTGTCTTACATTTAGGTGATTTTATTTATGAAAGCATTGGCGACAAACGTTTTCAAACAGATAAATATACAGATAGAAAAATTAAATTAAATCATGATTATTCAGTGGCGATGAATTTAGATGATTATCGGACTATTTATCGTACTTATCGACAAGATCCCTGGTTGAGACAAGCATTGGAAAATCATAGCTGGATTATTACAACCGATGATCATGAAATAGCTAATGACTGCTATTGGGATTACCAGCAAGATGCTTTAGGCGCGCCAGACCATCCTTATACTAATAGCTCAGAGTTTGTTACTAACCGACTTGATCATTTACGGCAGTTGAAGTTGTCAGCACAACAAGCTTGGTGTGAATATACACCGACGCGAATTAAGCTAAACCCAAATACGACACACCCTCATCGTTATAGTCAGATTTATCGTCAATTCCAGTTTGGCAATTTAGTTAACCTGTTTATGTTGGATACCCGCACTTATCGGACTGCACAGCCTTGCGGTCAAGGCGATGTGTTTGAAAGATATCTACCAATAGGCTGCACGAATGGTACTAGTCAAGCAAATACCATGTTTGGCAGCCAACAAAAAGACTGGCTATATAGTGGCCTGGCAAGTAGTCGCTGTCGATGGCAAGTATTAGGCAATCAAACCTTTATGGGACGTTTGGCTGCTACTTTACTTGGTCAGGAGCTGGCGCCTTTTTCAGTTGATGGTTGGGATGGCTATCAAGCTGAAAGACAACAATTAGCGGAGTTGTCTCAGCATTATGATATTGATAACTTGGTGGTATTAACTGGGGACTTGCATGCCAGCATAGCGTCTTATTTGAAAGTTAACTACTCTAAATCATTGAATTGGAACTGGAATAACCTTGCAGGTGTTGAGTTTATGACGCCTGCTGTGACTTCCGCAGGATTAATAGAAGGCGCTAGCCGACTACTAAAATATAAAGTTAAGCGGCCGGAAGTAGTAAAACTATTAAGTGAGGCTGCAGTTAGACTAAATAATCCTCATATTAAGCGTTTTAACGCTAATGATCATGGCTTTGCTACTATTGAGTTTGGTCAGTCACACTGTGAGTGGCGGGTTTATAAAGTAGATAAGGAGCAACGACAATCTGCTGGAAAGCAATTAACAATGAAAGTTACTAAATATGATGGAGTGCCTTGGTTGTATAGTTAATATACTCTTGCCAAGATGTAATTATAGTTAGCTACTAACTATTGTGTTATTTAGACAGTTATCATTTAGACAATAGTCTCGTAGCTAACTAATATGTGTTTATAAGTGACAGCAATAATTAATTACTTGATAATGGCACAGGCAAGCCTACCACCAGAGCCGCCAATAGGTTGGCTGGTATGATCATCTTTATTAGCATGAATAATCAATGCTGATCCATCTTCATCCAGTAGTTTTGCTGGGCCTTCCTTAAGCTGAACCATATGGCTATACAACTCTACTTCAACGCTACCATCTTGGCTAACAATCAGGTTGGGTAAGTTACCTTCATGAGGGCCTTTGGGGTTCAAATAACCATGAGGTTTCTTATGCGGGTCAATATGGCCTTCTGCTGATTTAAAAGTAGCCAGGTCACTACAATCCCCTTTACGATGAAAGTGCATACCATGGTAGCCTGGTGGTAAACCTTTCGCCTTAATATTGATCAATACCCCTTCTGTACCTTGCTTTATAGCAACATTGCCAATTGTTTTGCCTTGGTTATTGATGATAGGGAAGTCTGCCCCTGCCAAGATACTTGATGAATAACAAATGGCCAGAGGTAAAAGTATTTTTTTCAACATAAGTAATAACACCCTTTAAGATTTTTGAAAAACAAGCACTGTAACTGTTGTGGAAGTGGTTTTTGTTCTTATTTACCTATTATGGCACTGAGTTGAGAATAGTAGACAATAAATATCATTAATATATTTGATAGAAATATATAACTAAGTCGCTATACCTTTCACTTTGGGGCATCAAAAAGCTTCGGCTCATTTTTTTGCAAGCTGAAATTCAAATTAAGGTTCAATTAATCATAGCCAATTATTCTTATTGCAGGTTTACAGAGAGTATCTGCCAATGCTCTGATACACGGCGCATTTGGTGTAAGTTGAAAGCTTAAGGCAAGTAGTCATCTTATCGGGAGTAGCAGCTGATGCAAAAAACTAAATTTTTTCTGAGTATACCTGTTATTACAAGTCTGATTGGTTGTGTAGTTGAGCCGCAAGCTGTTGCGTGGGAATACTATGAGCAGCAAAATGCACAATATACTACTCAGTCTAGCTACCAAGCTAGTCCACCAAAACCTAAAAGAAAGCGCGTTACATTATTTAGGCATTGTGATTTTCAGGGTAATTATGCAGACTTGAAACGAGGAAAATATAATTTAGCAAAGCTTAATCGTTATGGTGTATTAAATGATGATGTGTCGTCCCTTTATGTACCATATGGATATCAGGTGACTTTATATGAGCATGATAATTTTCAAGGTCGAGCTATTACCCTGACAGGCAATGATCGTTGTCTTGTGAATAATGGTTTTAATGATAAAGTTTCTTCATTAATTATTAGTAAGGTTCGTCACGCCCCTCAACCACAGCAACCGTATAGACCTTATGACCCTAATTTAGTGACTGCTTATCAACATTGTAAGTTTAAGGGGTACCGTTCATCTTTGCGCCCAGGATACTATAACTTGCAACAGTTACGGCGGCTTGGAATAAAAAATGATGATATTTCTTCATTTAGTGTACCAAGAGGCTATGAGGTGACACTATATGAACATGATAACTTTAAAGGCCGGTCTATTACCTTACAAAATAGTGATAAATGTTTAGTTAATAATGGATTTAATGATAAGTTGTCATCTATATTTGTGCGAAAAGTAAGCAATTCATGGCCAATTACATCCAAGCCGCCTGCAACAGTTTATCAGCATTGTAATTTTGATGGTTATGGAGTTCGTTTAGCGCCTGGTCACTATAACTTACGTCAGCTAAAAGGGTTAGGTATTAGAAACGATGATTTATCATCTATCAGAGTACCTTATGGTGTTTCAGTCACTCTATATGAGCATGATAACTTTAGAGGGCGGGCTTGGCGATTAAACTCAGACACCAGCTGTCTGGTTAGCAGAGGGGCCAATGATCAGGTGTCTTCTATAGTGGTTGAATAGATTATAAAGATGGAATAGGTAGCGCTTATTTTTTAGTAAGCGCCTCAATGACCATATTTGCTAGGTCATTAGTTACAAATTTAGTTAAAGCTGCATTGGCACCACACCGTGTAGCATTAACTGCACTGACTGTAGTAGCTAAAGACGTATGTAATAAAATATAGATTGAGGATAATTCTTCGTTAGCATTTCGTCTAATTTCTTGAGTTAGAGTGTAGCCGTCCATGGTGGGCATTTCGATGTCTGAAATAATCATATCAACCCGTTTGTTATGGGCAGCCAAATCATGAATTTTTTCAATGGCCTGTTTCCCGTTGCAAGTTAGCAAATACTGCACACCTATTGATTTAAGTGTATTGGCAACTTGTTTGCGGGCCATGGATGAGTCATCAACTGCTACTACAAGTTTATTTTTTAAAATTTGTTTGTATTCGTAAGGAAGTTCATTAATCAGTTGGGTATTATAATCTGGTGTGGGAATTACCTCATTTATTACTTTCTCGACATCAATTATTTCTACCATTTCCTCATTTAGCTTGGTAATTCCAGTAATGTAAATATTGTTACCCATGGCAGCAGGAGGAGGGAGAATATCATGCCAGCTACAGTTAATTATTCGGCTAACATGGTTTACCAGAAAACCTTGTATAGAGCGATTTAATTCGGTAATGATGATTGATTCTTTTCTATCAGCTGTTTGAATATGTGATATACCTAGTGCTTGAGTTAGGTTGATTACAGTAAAAGGAATACCTCGTAGCTTAGCAATGCCTATTACAGCAGGGTGGGAAAAAGGTAATTTAACTAACCTTTGAGTTGGAATGACTTCTTTAATTTTAAGAACATTAATACCAAATAATTGCTTGTTTGTTAACTGAAAAATTAATAGCTCTTGCTGGTTTAGAAATGAGGATTGTTGAACTGAATTGAGCATGTGAGTCGTCTATCCCTGACTGATATTGACTATAAGTAGCCCAGATCTCGTAGGCAATGGGTATAACTATATTTTAGCAGTTATACCTTGTGTGTAGGATTTATCCGAAGCGTTCAGTGTGACTGGTTGTAAATAAAATGTCTTTTAGATAATCAAAGTATTCTGTTCTAATTGAACTACTTTCATTTACCAAATGATGCTTGGCCGATGGGAGATAAAATACAGTTGGGTTGCTGAAAAGCTTTTGTAAAACAGGAATATTATATTGCCAGTCAACAGTTTGATCATCTTTGCCCTGTATTATTATGGGAGATAAAGAAGAAGACGGCATGTGTTCTATTCGTTTTATCCACTCTCGAAGAGCACCTAACCATTTTACAGATGAATGGCTAGGCTGGAGAGGATCTTGATGTTTTACAAAGTGTAAAAATGCTTCATCATGAGAATTTGGAGCAAAACTGCGTTTTACATTGCTAAGTAATGAGCCTAAAAATCGATGAGCCAGCTCAATCATCCCCCAGTTTTTTGGACGGATAAGGGGAGCAAATAAAACAACTTTGCTGAAAGGGCAGTTATTGGGCGTGAATTTTTCGGTTAAAAGATAATCAGCTATAACCGCGCCACCGGTACTTTGCCCTAAAAGAAACCAGGGGTTTGGAGTGGAGTTAGTTGCAATGTTGATACACTGTTTTAAGGCAGTGACGTAGTCTGTAAAGTCAGCAATGCAGGCTCTATTACCTGAAGATAAGCCATGTCCTGGTAAATCAAAGCAAACGACATTCAAATGTTGATCTAATAAAAACTTAATTAAATTGCCATATAGTCCAACATGATCATAATAACCATGCACAACAAATGCTGTGCCTTGGTTTGAATCTTTCCAGTAGTAATGGCAGGCTACTCGGTAGTGAATGGAGTCAAAATAGCCCATGTTATGATTGATTTCAGGGTTTTCAGTGTCAAAATCTATCCCATAAAAAGCACTATACTGTTGCTCTACTTCTGTAAGTGGCTGAGGATTAGCCAGGTGAAGTGGTTTAAGTTGAGCGCATAATTGCTGGTTAATAACTGGGTGTTGCATTATGACACCTGATTTGCGTAATTGGCTGAAATGGCATAGATACTATTCAAACATATGTTTGAAATGGTTGCAAACCATACCGCCTCTATAATATCTTGAGTTTTAATGTTGTTGATGAATAACTTGTTAGCGAACAACATTAAGTTCCAACTCTTCTCTGGTGGGTACTGCTACGCCATATTTTGTGTAGATTGCTTCCATCTTACCACTTTGGTGTAAGTCAGTTATGGTCTTATTTAGCTTTTTCAGTAAACTCTGTGCTTGAGGCCACTTTTTGCTTACTGCCACATAAAAATAGCCTACAGTTCCAATTGTTTTATCAATGTAGCCTATGTTGTTAAACAAAGGGCTATAGCGTTGTTTTAAGTAGTTGCAGGTATCTTGATTGCAAGTAATTAAATTTACTCTGTTATTAATTAAATTTTTTAAGTGTTGAAATTCTGGAGTGTCATTAGCTTGTATGCTTCGTCCTTGAATTAACTTATTAGCTAATGCTTGCAGGAAGACTTTAGGATAGCCATAGCCATCAGTATAACCAATGATATAGTGTTTTAAAGCATCCAATTGCTGCCACTGTATTTTGTCAGCTCTTCTTTTAAAAAAGACAGATCTAAATTTTGCTATGATTCTAGAGTAAAGCAGGTGTTTTGCTCGTTCTGGCTTATTAACCAAAGTATATACTATGGCTACTTCACCATTTATAACCATTTTATAGGCTCTTTTCCACGCTGTTTGTCTTACATGTGGATTATAGCCCATTTGTATTAAAGCGGTATTGATTAGCTCATAAGTGCTACCTTTTTTCTGTCGTTTATTATCTAAAAAATGATAAGGGGGGTAGTTGTCAAAAACAGTAGGTAGTAAGGTTTTAGCATAATTGATTTGATTGCCAAAAACTAAGCTGAAAAACAATATGTATAACAATAACCTATTCTTTTTCATTTTTTATTAAATTAGTTAATTCGGCAGCTTTATATTTTGTTAAGATGGCTTTTCGCTTCCCTTGTTTTTTGAAGTTTCTATAGGCCGCATTAAATTGTTTTAATAATTTTTCTGAATTTGGCCAAGCTTTGCTAATGCCTGCATGGAATGAGCGGATAGGGCCAATAGGTTTAGGTATATAGTCAATTACTGCTTGCCACTCGGGGTTATTTCTTAAGTGAAATAGGCAAACATTAACTTCACATATAATAAGGTCTATTCGATCATTATATAAATTTTTGAGATGCTGTAATTCGGGGTGTTCTAATGCAGGAGACTTTCTTGCAATAAACGCTTTATTTGCTATGGCACGTAAGAAACTACTGTGATAATTGTATCCATCAGTATAACCAATACGGTAGTTAGCCAAATCTGCTAATGTTTCCCACTGTATCTGTTTTGATTTTTTTTTGAAAAAAACATCCGCAATAGGAAGAATCATGTCGGTGAAGTAAAACTCCCGCTTCCTTTGTTCATTTTGAGTAAAAGTAAATAATATAGCAGCTTTACCTTGAGCGGCTGTATGGTAAGCACGCTTCCATGGCAAAGTTCGTACATTAGGCTGGTAGCCCATATCACTGACAACGCCAGTGATAATTTCGTAACTGATGCCGTGCATGTTACCCTGCTGATCGACATAGTTAACAGGAGGGAAGTTGGCAAACAATAAAGGTAGCTGTTCAGCTAAAGCTGACTGATAAACCAAATTAATAAATAGTAAAAATAGAGTTATTTTCGCCACAGACAGCTCTCTTTTGCATAAACAACAATGCTATGAGTAGGCTCAAGGTTAAGGATAGCAAGTTTGAAGAGTTAAGGTTGCTATAAATACTAAGGTTTACTTAGATAAGTCATAAGATAGTTATAATTTAAATGTACCCTTAACTTATAATAAAAAATAATTATAACAATGGAGTGTTATATGCAAAAACCGGTCAACTTCTGTTTACCTTATGTTGTGGCTATTGTACCTGGGTTATCTTTTGCTATTGGTGGTTGGGGATATGGAATTTTTCTGGCTGTTTATCTTGGGTTTCCCTTGCTTGACTTTTTTATAGGTAAAACCTTACGTAATCCTTCGTCTGATGAAGAAGCGGTACTGAGAAAACAGTGGCGTTACGCTGTTATTTTGTGGGGGTATGGGTTAATTCAGCTGGGCTATTTAGTCGCTGGTTGTTACTTGGTTGAGCAGCGACAGAGTTGGTTCGATACCTGGTTTTTTGCAATGAATACGGGGCTGCTAATTGGGGCTGCCAGTATTACGGTTGCCCATGAGTTGATCCATAAAACCAACCGCTTTGAGCGAGGTTTAGGTGGTTTTATGCTGGCATTGGTTTGCTATGGTACTTTCAAAGTGGAGCATGTGCGTGGTCATCATGTTAATGTGTCTACCCCAAAAGATGCGTCTTCTGCCCGACTTGGGCAGTCTATTTACCATTTTGTACCTCAAGCGATGATACGTAATGTTGTAAATGGTTTTCGTTTGGAGGCAAGTCGATTACAGCGTAAAGATTTATCCCCTTTGCATTGGCGCAATGAAGTGCTGGGTTGGACATTGTTAAGTGTTGTAGTTGCTGTTGCTTGCTTACTGTTAACAGGTATTCATGGCTTGGTTTTCTTTTTGGTCAGTAGTTTTTTTGCTGTGCTGGCTTTAGAAATTGTCAATTATGTTGAGCATTATGGTTTAGAGAGGAGGCAGCTTGATAATGGTCGGTATGAGCGAGTAAGCCCACTGCACTCCTGGAATGCCAGTGAAAAACTGGCTAATGCCGGCATTTATAATTTGCAGCGACATTCTGATCACCATGCATTCCCAAGCCGTCGCTATCAAATACTGCGTCACTATGATCAAAGCCCCCAGCTACCCACCAGCTATGGTGGTATGATTATTTTGGCTTTGTTTCCACCTCTATGGCACAAAGTGATGGACCCATTGGCCAAACAACATATGGAAAAGCTGTGTCAGTCTGAACCTGATCCGGTGGATTTTGAATATAAAATAGGATAGGTCTACATCTGCTATTTGATGTTTGGTTTGTTTATAAACTGATGGCTATGTTTAGATAGTGAGCACATATTAATATGTCTGTTGTTACTGTTTGACCAGTGGTTGTGATTCATTCAGAATCTGCTGTCCGATAATACATTGATGGTCGTGTTATTTTGAAAGAGAGTAGCTGTAAATAGCCCTCAGAATCAAAGATGTAGACCATCAACAAGAGGTTGAGCAGTAAGATGAAAAAAGCAAATGTTCTGACAATGGCAACGCTATCTCTATTAATAGGTGGTTGTACAACAACAGGAAATTTCAATATACCCGAGAATAGTGAACTGTATATTTATAACCGAGCAGAGCCTGTAGAAGTGCAAGATAATGGTGATGTTACTACCAGACCATTTTTTTGGACAGCCGCAGGCATACCACCAGGTGGTGGTATTCCTTATCGGTTAGAGCAAAATGGACAAGTGATTAAGCAGGGTAGATTGCGTACCAAGTTTAGGGTTGTATCAGCGTTCTGGCCGCCTTTTGCGGCAATTTATTGGCCAATGGGCTTTAACTCAGATATTACATATGATTTGGTAAATGATACGCAAGAATAAAACTGACTTTTAGTTAGGTGGTTTTTCAACAATAGGATATCTTCCATTTACTGTTGATATCCTGTTGCATTTTTATCGGTATCCTAAAAAAACTTCATGAAATATTTTTTATAATTTTGGCATTTCCGGCCATACAACTTCATCAGGGTTAGAGTAAGTTTGTGGAATTTCCCTGAGTTTTTGGCGGTAGACTTTAAACGCTTTAATATTGGGTGGTGTATCCGCAAGTTGAGTCCAGTCAGTTTTAGAAAGTAGTTTGTTACGTTTCGCACGAATCATAGCCCATTGTATTTTTTTTATTTCTTCTGGGCTTGGTAAAGGAATATTATTTTGACTCATTTTTACTGCTCCCTATTTAATTAAAATTTATATTTTTAGCCAGGGATAGCTTTGCTATAAGGTCACCATTTTCAAATAATCGGCCATTACCTACACGCATAGTATCAATGCTAATAGTTGTGTAATAACAGTTTGGAAGAAAAATTCGTAACACTACATTACCTTTACTATCTTTATAAGCTTCAGGTGACATATTGCCATGATTATCCATAGAAATTAAATCTAGATTTGTTTTATAACAGTAGCCAGCAATAGTTTCATTTATAATTGAAGCGGATCCATAGCTGTAACCACGAATATTAAACCAAAACATTTCACTGTGCTTGTTAATATTCAAGGGCGTTTTAAAGTGCACATAAACATTATCTGTTGTACCTAGATCTTCAATAGGAAGATCTCCTGCTGAAGATATATAGTTAGCGTCATGAGTTGAGTATATATGTCCCTGGAAAATATTAGATTTGAAAACCCCGTGTTTATTTATATCTCCCAGAATATCTCTTTGCTCTCGCCAAGTATCAAACTTTGATTCGGCATCTTGTAAGAGTTGGTCAATCTGACTAATTTTACCATCCACGATGCTTGTTAATTTATTCGACGCCTCAACCAGACGACTAATATCCTGTTCTAATGCCATAAGACTAAATTATTCCTTTTTCCAATAAAATAAATTTTTGTTTGATATATCGATACATATTAGTTATTTCAGCCGTTGCTAGTTTAGCGAGCTCGGGAGCGATTAGAATATTCAAGTCTACCCCTTGGTCTTTTATGATCACCTTATTGGCAGGCAACGCTGTTAATGCCAAATCAAAGGCCAGCAGTAAATCAACCTCTGGTGATTTATAGGCCAGCGCTTTAGTTGGATGTGAATAGACGGCAAATAAAGTACCATCATCTAAGTAAAACCCAACTTCTTTTACCCAATAACTTTTGTTGCTGTCTTCAAGAATATTAAGGTGCAACTGGTGACTATCGACTTTTCTGCCACTGGCTATGCCTATGGTATTTTCTGCTTGTTTTAATCTGGTTTGATTAGACTTGGGTGTATAACCTGCTGTGCCTAAACTGACTTTGGTAATTTTGGCTGCTAAGCCATTATTATCTGCATTAAATACAGCTTGTAACCCCCGGTCAGTAATTACCGGAGTGAGTATTGTGCTCACACATTTTTCTCCTTTCTATTTATGGCCTATGATTGTTAAAAATACTGCTTATGCCCCGCTTCCTAACCTTCATCCCCACAGGGGAGAAGGGGCTTGGTTCTGAGTAGATATTCCCTCAAGGAAAAAATGAACTTGATTTATGAAATCGCTAACTCTCTAAATATGCCTATTATGAATCATTTTTTTGATCTAAAAATCATTCGCGAAGAGTATAGTATCTTGCCACACTCATGGGACGCTTCGTCAGGTGAAATATTGCACTTAAGTTATTTTTATAACTTGAATGTTCGACTTGTAATTGACAACTGCTGCGGCCAACTTGTTGCCAGCCACTACTTACACTGCCGACAAGAAAAGTATTTTGTAGTCTGGCACCAGTATATAGCTGATATTGGCTTCGTTCCGGTTTGACTTTATCGATTGCCTGTTTAATTGCCCGGTATAGTTCAGGGTTTAAAAAATAGTCGTGGCTGGTATAAGGGTTTTCGTTAGCCCAGGCGATTAAAATAAAAGTATGAGGTTTGGGTTGATTATTATTTTCAAAAAGGGGGGCAATACTTATATCATCACAGTCTTGAAACCACTCGATAAAATCCAGCGAAACCCCTAATGGTTTAACTGCACGCTTTACTGCTCCTACCGTACCTTTATAACGATGCACTGAAATAGCTTGTTGAATTTTTTCCCGTTTGGTTCGCTCTGTCCAATTATGATCCCAGGAATCAACTGATAAAGACCAGGCAAACCAAGGTAATAGCTCGCTGGGGCAGGTTGCGGGGTTCCATAGGTTGCCTAATTCTGAAGGTACTTCAGTTGCTCTGGTGATAATCGTTTCTAACTTCCGTTCTAGCGGATCAGTGTTAGGAGGTAGTAGGTGTTTATTCTCCATACAGTAACTTTGTCTCCAATAAGTTAATTTGCTGTAGGAGGTTACGGGAATTAAAGCTAAACAGTCAGGTGAAAAATTTCACCTGATATCAGTTGCTATAAAAGGCTAAGCTAAGCCTGAAGTGAACAACTTAAGAGGAGTAGTCAGTCATCTTGTACAGCTTTTTCTTTATTGGTCATAATACGTACGATCAATCTGGCAAATACAGTCAATAAAATAAGTGGGTAGCCTAAGCTAATGTTGCCAGCAAATCGTAGCGCAGCTGGGTCTTGGAATAATTGATAGGCAAAAATACCAATGCCCGCAATGCCTGAAAGAACGGCGAGTGTGCCAAGTAGTGTTTTCATCTTACAGCCCAAAGTATCATAATAATGGATAGATATTATACTGTCTTGACCATGTAGGAGAAATGACTTGTTACAACTAGGACCAAACCTGATTCAGTTTCAAGCAGCTAAAGAGTTGTCTGAGCACTGTCCGGCAGCAAAGGAAATTCAACAAGAGCTAGTCAATATTAATCAACAAACAGGAATAAAGTGGGTATTTGCAAATGGTTTTTGGGATCAGACAAAAAACAAATGCAGTGTGATTTATCACCACTCAAGTGAGCCTGTCAATGAAGAGTACCAGCTCACTGTGTTTGCGAAACAAACTGAGAATGGCTGGCAAGTTAGTCATCAACTTAAGCAGCCTAATTGAAAGCATGGTTAATTAGTAAATATTTTAAAACTTAAAGTTTTAATTTGATTAGTGGTCAATGAGTGAAGTTATTTCTGATTTTGTTCATAGACCACTAGTGCTGTATCTAAAGTGCCCGGCCAGTAAAGATAACCTTTCCTACAATTGAACAGGTGCCTTTCATTGGAATAATTTTGTCTGGCCAGTCTGGATTAAGTGGTTTTAAGAAGTGATGGCCATCTTCAATAATCAGTTGCTTAAAAGTGGCCTCATTTGACTCATCCAATCTAGCGACTATGAAAGAGCCGCTATGGCAATGTGCCTCGGGGTCAACAAATAATAGGTCCCCTTCATGAAATACAGGCTCCATGCTAATGCCTTGCACTCGTAGTACGAAGGTTTGGTCACTACACTTTACTGGACATGGAATCAAATCTGCGTCATTAGCATCAACTTCGAAAATAGGCTGCCAGCTGCCTGCTTGAACCCAGCTAATAAGCGGACAAAGGCCTTTTTCCCGGTATGGTGCGCTCTGATCAATAGCACTTTCTAGCCAAAAGGGTGGGTTAATACCATATTGTAACCACTCTGGTGATACGCTTAACGCCTTTGCTAGTTTTTTAGTAGACCTCGGCTGTTGGGTAATTCCATCTTCAATTTTATAGATAGCCGTTTGTGAAATGCTCACTAACTCAGCTAGCTCTTCTTGGGTTAGACCCAAGTGCTCCCGTGCTTGTTTTAATCGTTTGCCAATCATAGGTTATAACTTTTTGTGGTAGCGAAATTCAAATTTAGGTAGCATCGTACAACTTATAGTTGTATAATAAGTGCTGATGATGCTCATTGGCAATATTGATATTAACATTAATACAGAGATATTTGCTTGAGCATACTTTGTAAGAAGTTTTCTATAACTTATTTATAACCTATGAGGCACTATATTGAAAGATTAAGTATATCTAAAAGTTGTTAAAACAAGGAGAAATTAACAATTGCTAACTCAAAAGGAAGTAACGTGTAATAAAAAGACTAGTGAAATATCTGGGCTAGCGTCTATGTAGTAGCTAATGCAATGAAACAAACATTCGCAAAGGGTATACCTGTCTGTAACTTTCATATTGTATAGGTTTAAACAGACATTGAGTTGCTAATCAATTGCCTAAAAGGTTGTTCAAATCCACCTTACCATTTCACTTTTTAAAATGGGATTCCATAATTATTAAGTGGCTTTGTGTCAGGTGATAGTTTGAGAGAGCTGTAAAGACATCCTTGTTTTGGGTGCAGAACTAATTTAGATAAATGGTCAGTAGCCTGGATACCTGTACATTAAAAATCTTAATTTTTCTATAACAGCAACAACAAGAGAAAAACATGGGATACACATTAACACCACAAGACTTAAATGGTACTCTTGAAGAACTTGCCCAAGTTATAGGCGTATCTGCAGCTATTATGTTGGCACAACGCATGGGTGGTGCAAGAGTTTATATTCCAGAAACATCAAGGGAAGATCACCCGATAGCCCTAGCTATTGGTTATGATAATGCTAAAAAACTAAGTGAAAAATTTCCCGGTGAATATCTGGAAATACCAAGTAAATCAGCATTTCGTAAAGTAAGAAATAAGCTAATTTGCAGGTTATATATCGATGGAAAAACAGCTAATGCAATTGCCCCTTTGTTTGGTTTAACAAGAAGGCAAGTGTTTAATATCGTCAATGAGCATAAAGATTATACAGTGCATTAGATCAAGTATTGAACAAAATTACATATGAATTTTATATAGGCTAGTGGTTCGTGCAAAAATAAAGTAGCAATGCCTTTTCCCCCTATCTTCTCGTAGTATTGTTTATATTTGAGATACTGTCCCGCTAGTACTCTTAGTGCTTGAAAAACTATTCGTATTTTCCCTCTAAAAGTTAATTTTTTGGAGGGGATCTTTTAAAAAAAATAATAAAGAGTGAAATTTTTCACCTGATCAAAGCCAAAAACGCCTGCTAAGCTATATCAATGTAAGTAAAGAGTCTTAATAAAATGCAGTTGAATGAATAATACTTCGTGAGGCTTTTAATAAAATCATGCATGAAAAATAGGAACATACAATGAACTCGGTGGGACAAACTAATACACTAGAATCAACTCAGGTAAAGCACTGGCATTTAGATAGAACTGTAAGTATAACTCATATAATTAGTACAATTGCAGTAGTCGTATCATTATTTGCTTGGGGTGGATCAATTGATAAGCGTATTGATCAAAATGCGCAAACGATAAAACATTTAACAGAGTTGCAACAGCGCCAAGAAAATAGAATTGATGAAGTGAAAAGTGAAATAAGGTCTGATCTTAAAATCATAAATGGTAAATTAGATCGAATGATGGAATCAAGAATAAAAAAATAAATCATTTGGATTATATATTACCTTGCTAAGATTCAAAATTAGCTAACTAGCCTATTTTTTTGTAGTAGGTATCTCAGGAGAGATGGTTTGTTGCAGTTAAAAGGCAAAATAGCAATTGAAAAAGGTATTCATGACAAATATACGGTAAAATAATATGAAGCTCTCTACTATAACTAATAAAATTATTGAGTATATCGAACAAAATATCAGTGAAGTCGATAATGTTGGTAGCCAATCGGGTTTAGTATATGAAAGAAAACCAATTATCCTAACAGATATATTCCCAGCAATACGAATAGTGCCGAGACTGTTTAAACCAAAGCAGCAAGATCTCTTTAATTCGCAGGAGTATGAAGCAACCTATGCGTTGTATTATTATTATCAGGCCAAAGATGATTGGGCTGAGGATATGATTGCCTTGAATCATATAGATAAACTACTTCGTTTGATTAAATCAAGTAAGTGGGGTTTGGATATATTAACACCTGCGTTGAATATCACTGCTGCTGTTTTAAATATACATGAAACTAATGAGAAGCTGATTAGTGGCTGGAAAATTGAGTGGCAACACTTAATTCAGTTACCTCATGATAATCCAACGACAATTACACCAATAAACCCAGAAAACCTGTATATCAGTACTGATCGTGATGACTTTGGTATTGCTGAAAAATATAATGAGGTAAAGCATTAATGATAACAAATTTGCTTTATCGAGTATCTCAACTAGAAAGAAAACTGGCAAATACAGTCATTATCGGAACTATACATGATGTGGACTATGATGAGGCTTTAGTTAGAGTGGAGTCAGGCGATTTTATTTCAGGGTGGCTACCCTGGCTGACCACTCGAGCTCATAATGATACTGAATACTGGGCGCCAGAAGTGGGAGAGCAAGTAGTGATGTTTTCCCCTGATGGAGAGCCTGAGCAAGGTGTGGTATTACCTGCCTTATATCAACAGCAGTATGATAAGTTGGCTAACAATCCAGATATTCACATAAAAAAATATAAAGATCAGACCACTTTTTCTTATAACCGAAAAGATAAAAAATTAACAATTGCGATAGCAGCAGGTGGAAATACTGAACTAATAAGTGATGGAGGAATTAATATTAAAGGAGATGTCACTATTCAGGGTAATCTTAAGGCATCAGGCGATATTACTGATAAGACAAGAAGTATGGCAGCGGATCGAGAAGTATATAATGAACACACTCATAAAGTACCTGGCTGCAGTGAATCAAAACCAACAGGAAAAATACAATAATGATAGGAATGGATCGAAAAACTGGTAAGGAAAAAGGAGGTTTAGAACATTTAAAACAGTCTATAGTAGATATTCTAACCACTCCATTGGGTAGCCGGGTAATGAGAAGGAATTATGGTAGTAGACTCCATGAATTAATTGATGCTCCTTTAAATCAACAAACTATTGCGGCTTTTTATGCTGCTGTTGCTGATGCATTGGTTTTATGGGAGCCAAGATTTCGTTTGCAACAGGTTAGTTTAAAAAGTCTGACTAATAATAAAGCTCTGTTTGAACTCAAAGGTATATATTTGCCTGAGCAACAAGTTGTTACACTTGAAGGAATAGAAATATGACAACAGAAATTAATTTATCTCAACTACCATCACCAAATATTGTAGAGCAGCTTGATTATGAAGTTATTTTGCAGGAAATGGTTGATGACTTGCACAAAGATTACAGTGCAATTGTCGAGTCTGATCCCGCCTATAAAATACTGGAAATAGCTGCTTATCGTGAACTGTTAATTAGACTACGAATTAATGATGCAGCTCGTTCAGTAATGGTGGCTTATGCCAGAGGAGCCGATTTAGATAACCTAGCGGCTTTGATTGGCGTAGAAAGAAAAGTCATCCAAGAAGCTGATCCAAAAACTGAACCACCCAAGAAACTTATACTGGAAAGTGATGAAATACTGCGTCAGAGAATAATTTTAGGGCCAGAAGGGTTTAGTACTGCTGGGCCTAAAGGTGCTTACCGTTTTCATGCATTGGCTGCTTCAGATCAAGTGAAAGATGTTCATGTAACCGGGAAAGAAGATGAGCCAGGTACTGTTTACGTGACTGTGCAAAGTTATGAAGGTGATGGTAAACCAGATGAGGCGACTTTACAAAAAGTCACTAAAGTATTAAATGATGAAGATATTCGGCCACTAACTGATAAAGTAGTTGTTAAAGCAGTTGAGCCTATTCAATATAAAATTGAAGCTGATATAACCTTTTACTCCGGGCCAGATAGACAAGTAGTTTTACATGAATCTGAAAAGAGAGTAAAAGCATATGTTAAAGAACATCATTATTTAGGGCATGATATTACTGAATCAGGGATTTTAGCTGCTTTACATGTTCCTGGAGTCCAGAAAGTGCACTTAAAGACACCTGCTAATGGTATAAAAGTAGAACCTAACCGAGTTGCATACTGCAATCCTGGTGACCCAGAAAATCCAGAAGTTCCTTCAGATATTACAATAAATATTGTAGGGGTAGACCTATAACTTTTAAACAAATAAGTAGCTAACTAATGAATGAATCACTACTACCAGTTAATAGCTCTGATTTAGAAAAAAATATTGAGTTATTAATTAAACGAGCTGCAGAAGTTAATGTAGATTTCAGCAAATTATGGAACCTAGAAAAATGCCCTACAGAATATTTGCCTTGGTTAGCCTGGGCATTATCTGTTGATGAATGGGATAATGGCTGGGATGAACAGACCAAACGTAATGTAATCAGAGAGTCGATTAAAGTTCATCGGCAAAAAGGTACAATTGGTGCTTTAAAAAAAGCATTAGCTGCAACAGATGTCGATATTCAAATTGAAGAGTGGTTTAACTACGAAGACGAAGCAGAGCGAGTGCCAGGTACATTTAGGGCAAATGTATATAGTCGGTCTAGAGGTATCAATGAGTCTGAATATAACAATATAAAGCAAATAATTGAAAAAACAAAAAATGCTCGAAGTCAGTATGACTTGCGATTATATCTTGCTAATGAGTCAACAACTCCATATGTAGGCGTAGCAGCACAGAGTGGTAATACCACAACAGTTTATCCATTTATTATTAAAAATATAGAAAGCAATTTATGCTATTCAATAGCAAGTGGTTATCAGTCGGTTAATACTATTACTATATACCCAAAAGGTTATGCTCCAGTAGTTTGAATAAAAAGGAATCCAAATAATTGGAAAACAAATTTTATAGTATATTTACAGATATAGGTAAAACTCAGCTGGTAAATGCCACCGCATTAGGGCTGAAATTAAATATTTCAAAAATAAAAATAGGTGATGGAGGCGACGACAATGGTGCTGAGACTAACCCAAAAGAAACGGACACAGATATTGTACGTGGTCGATGGGAAGGGCCAATCAATGACCTGAAAAAGCACCCAAAGAACGATAAATGGCTAGTCACTGAAACAATAATTCCTGATACGGTGGGAAATTTCTACATTACTGAGTTTGGTTTGTATGATGACCAAGATAATTTGATAGTCATTGGGAAATACCCAAAAACCTATAAACCTACGCTTGAGGAAGGTAGTGCCAGTAGTTCTTATATTAAAGTTATTTTGGAGTTGGCGAATACTGATACAGTGCAACTGAAGGTTGATCCAACAGTAATGTTGGCATCTAAAGAATATGTGGATCAGGAATTGACTCTGCATAAGCAACAACCAAATCCACATCCGGAGTATCTTCGAAATAAAGAAAAGGCCACTGATGATGAAATTAATGCTGGATTAAATGATAAAAAATATATTACACCATTAAAGCTAAAGAGTAATTTCAAAAAGTTGTTGGGTTTGTATAAATCTAACCAAACTGAGATAAATAAGGGGGATGAAGATAATAAGTTTGTAACACCTAAGAAGATTAGCTGGGGATTTGCTGTTGAGCTTGGTAATAATGGTTATATAAAATTTCCATCTTGGCTTAGTGGTTTAATCATTCAATGGGGAGAAGGTACTGCAGGTCAATCTGGAGATTATACTGTCATATTCCCAATTTCTTTTCCGAATCATTGTAGCCAAATAGTCGGTATACATGAAGGAACTGGTTGCGCTGCGGTATTAGAAGTATTTAAGACAAAAACTAAGTCAAGTGTAACTCTTAGGTCATTAAATCATTTAAATCAGCCTGGAGCATGGGGCTTAAATTGGATTGCGATAGGGTATTAATATGAAATACGTACACTATGATAAATATACAGGGGAACTAATAGGTTTCTTTGATGACAAGATTCACAGAGATATACCAGAGCCTAATTTAAGAATTTCTCATGAAGAATGGCAAGACTCTATAAAATTAAAATATCTATATGTTGATTTTGGCACACTAAAATTAGTACAAAAAGAAAAGAAACTTTCTGATGAAGAAAAGAAAAATTATGCAAGACAATTGCGAGATAATGTAAGGTTTCAAGCTGATAAATTATATACTCCGACATATACAATTAAAGATGAAGCTCTTAAGCCATCTCAAAGAAAACAGTTAGAGGAGTATTGTTTAGAGCTTGCTAGATGGCCAAAACAACATGATTGGCCGAATATAGAATTTCCCATTCCTCCTGAATGGATGGAGCCAATACTTAATATTCCTGAATGGTCTCCAAATTAATAAAATTAGTAGGTATTATGGAAAAAAATAAATACTACAGCATTTTAACCAAAACTGGCCAAGCCCAGTTAACCAACACCGCTGCTTTAGGCAGTAAACTAAAACTACAAACGATAAAAATAGGTGATGGTGGTGATGATAATGGTAAAGAAACATCACCTAAAGAATCTGATATACAATTAATAAGAGAACGTTGGAGTGGTCATATTAATGACCTTTATGTAAACCCAGAAAACCAAAACTGGTTAGTAATTGAAGCAACTATACCAGATGACGATGGTGGTTTTTATATCACTGAATTTGGTGTTTACGATGATCAAAATAATCTAATTGCCATTGGTAAATATCCCAAAACCTATAAACCTAATATTACTGAAGGAAGTGGTAGTAGTTTATTTTTGAGAGTCATGCTACAGGTGTCCAATGCAAGCCAGGTAGATATGAAGGTTGATCCAGCAATTATGTTGGCTTCAAAAAGGTATGTGGATGATATATTAAATAGGCACGTAGTTGAGGCTCATAATAATCCAATACCGGTGCAACTATTCTTGCTTGGAAAACCAGAGATTTTAAAGATTTCAGAGAAAAATATTACTGATAAAGCTATTACTATGACTGATTATTCGATACCTTCTGGTGCTAAAGCTTTTATTGCTAATATTAGTACTTTTAATGATTATAATGGCATGTATGGAGCTGATGATCATTGTGTTCACTCCTTTGGTCGAAACAATGTTCATAGTGATCGTTTCTGGACAGCTTCTAATTATACTCCTGCACCATGGGATATAGTATCTCCTCTCAATGATGTATTAATTACGCATGAAGGGCAAAACGGTACAGACTGGAGATACGGTCACTGTCATGGGAGTCATATTATTCCTTTAACAAAAAAAGGCCTTATGAAAGCGAAACTAAACATGGGGACAACTGAAAATTTAATGCACCATATAGTAATGCAAATTTTTGGTTATTTTAAGTAAAGTGAAATATTTCACCTGACTAAATCAAAAAACAACAAGTAAAATAACAAACACAACAATAAACAAAGGAAATAAAATGTCTGAAAATTTTTTACATGGTATCGAAATTATAGAAGATAAAAGTGGGCCTCGTCCCATAAGAACGGTAAGAAGTTCTGTTATTGGTGTTATTGGTACAGCACCTGAAGCGAAGGAAGAAGACTTTCCTTATCATAAACCAGTATTGATTGCTGGCAAGCTAACCGAAGCGGCTGGTCTAGGGAAAACTGGTACATTGCCTGATGCAATTAAAGGTATTTTTGATCAAGCTGGTGCGGCAGTAGTGGTCGTACGGGTACCAGAACAAGCAGAAGCAGATGCACAAAAAGCTGAATTTTTAAAAGATATGTCTGATGATGGTGTACATTATCAGGGTATTATGACGATGGTCAGTGCAGAGTCTGTGTTAGGTGTGACTCCACGGATTTTGATTGCGCCTAAATTCAGCCAGCAATTTGATGTAGCAGATAAATTAAAAGTAGTTGCAGAGCGGTTGAGGGCAATTGCCATTGTTGATGGACCAAATACCAACGATGCTGAAGCTAAGCAATATGCTGAAAAGGTGTCTTCAGAACGGGTATATATGGTTGATCCTTTTGTTAAAGTATTTAATGCGGATACCAAGGCTTATGAAGAACAACCTATGAGCCCTCGTGCAGCAGGTGTCATTGCGCGAACTGACAATGATTCGGGTTTTTGGTGGTCTCCATCTAATCAGCAGATTAATGGTATTAATAATTTAGCACGAGCCGTTGATTTTACGTTAGGTGACACTAATTGCCGAGCTAATTTATTGAATGAAAAGCATGTCACTACTGTTATTCGTAAAGATGGTTTCCGTTTATGGGGCAACCATACAACAGGTAGAGAAGAGAAATGGCGATTCTTGTCTGTCCGTCGTACTGCAGACATGATTAATGAAAGCCTATTACGAGCACATATGTGGGCTGTGGACCAAAATATCACTACTTTGTATCTTGAGCATGTCTCAGAAGGAGTGAATAATTATTTGCGTGATTTACAGGCTAAAGGAGCGATTATTGGTGGTAGATGCTATCCAGATCCTGAGCTTAATTCTCCTGATAGTATTCAGAATGGTAAGGTATATTTTAATGTGGAATTCACCCCGCCTTACCCAGCAGAACATATTACATTTACATCGCGCTTAACCAATGAATATCTGGAGGAGTTAGTTTAATGGCATTAAGTGATAAATTTAGCATGCCAAAAGTGCTGCAAAATATGAACCTGTTTATTTCTGGTAAAGGATATGCAGGGCGAGTATCAGAAATTACGTTACCAAAGCTCACTATAAAAACGGAAGAGTATAGTGCTGGTGGTATGGACCTTCCCTTGAGTATTGATATGGGGATGGAAAAACTGGAATGTAGCTTTACTGTTCATGAATGTAACAAAAATATCTTTGACTGGTTTGAGTTAAATCACGATAAGAAAGAAAACCTTATTATTCGTGGTGCAATGGATCAAGGTGGTCAAGTTCATACGGTAGAAATTGTTTTATCGGGTGGCTTTAAAGAACTGGACATGGGAGGTTGGAAGCCAGGTGATAAAGCAGCAACCAAAATTCAAGCTGCACTACGCTATTACAAATTAACTATCGGTAGTGAAGTACTGGCTGAAGTTGATGTTGTCAACATGAAGCGTATTATCAATGGCAAAGACAAGTTGAAAGATATTAGAAAAGCGATTGGCTTGAGCTAAATAAATCTTCTTCCTGTTCTACCCCATACGACGAGTATATCATTAAAAGTCTCTTTTTTGTGGCGGGGTGTAAAGCTGCTTTAACCCTCTCTCCCCCGTGGGGGAGAAGGAACTAAGTTTAGAGTCCTTCTTTCTGTGCTCCCTTTGAGGGAAAAGACTAAAAACTAGAAACATTAAAAAACTATCATAACTATTTAGGTATTAAAATGAAAACGAAAATCGAACTGGCATATCCAATTACAACAGAAGGTGTTGAAGTTGATACTATTTACCTGCGCCGTCCACGAGCTAAAGATTTAAAACGGATGGAAGACTCTAAAGGTGGTGATATCACTAAGTCTATTGATTTAATTGCTGATTTAGCTGAACTAGCACCATCAGCGATAGAAGATCTTGATGCTGCGGACTTTCAAAAAGTAAATGAAGTGGTTGCTGATTTTTTGGGGCAACGGTAATTCCTGCTGATATCCATGGTGTATTAGCTGATCTGGCGGTGGTGTTTCATTGGCCGCCTTCAGAATTATGGGAGCTGGAATTATCTGATTTGATGATATGGCACGAAAAAGCAAAGGAACGAACAACACAGGAATATAACAATGACTGATGCAGTCACATCCGCATTAAATCAGCTCTTTGATAACAATATTGCAGCAGTCAATAAACAAGCACAAGCTGCTTCGAATAGTTTATCGAAGGGGTTAAATAATAGTTTTCAATCTATCAATAGAACATTAGAAACAAAGTTACCAAAAGTAAGTCAAACAATTGCTGAAACACTTAATCTGGAAAATAAATTAGTACAAAACTCGCTAGAAGGCATTTGGCAGGCTTCAGGTGGTGTTAATAATTTATTAACTAATACCACATCTGCTTTAAATAGTGTAAAAGATGCATTAATTGACTCTGTAACTAATGATATTGGTCCAGCGCTACTTGATAATGCGCAAGAGAGTGTAGCAACGAGTATTGCTGATAAACTAAGTATTAATACAGGTGTCGTGAATAATTTTGTTGGTGATATTAGACAAGCCATTGCTAATCCATTTGAGCTGGCAGAAAATTTTTCTGCAGTAGGTGAAAATCTGCAAAATGCTTTATCTGGGGACTCTGCTATTAGTTTATTGCAGTCTTTAGGTGATGCGCATTTACCTAAAGTTGGGCAGTCAATAGCCAATGCGTTAAGTTTGGATGAAAGCCTAGTAACCGGATCACTGGAAAGCATCTGGCAGGCATCTGGAGGGGCAGATAATTTAGTCAATAACTTTGAAGGCGCTTTCAGTGCAATCAAAGCAACGGCATATAATGAGCTGAAAGATGTTATTTCGCCAGCACTATTAGATAATGCACAAGAAAATTTATCTAATGCTATTGCTAATAAATTTAATGTTAATGCTGGTTTGGTAAATAGCTTTGTAGGTGATATTCGACAGGCTATAGGTAACCCTTTTGAACTGGGTGACAACTTAGCTAATGTTGGAGGTGCCATTGTAGAGCTGGGACAACAACATTTAGCAAGTTATGGAGAATCTCTGGCAAATAATACGGCAGCATTAATTAGTCGTAGAGCAAATCTGGTCAAGAATACCTTTGCTACTCAAGGCTTTTCAGCTGGAGTAAAATCATTAACCAGGCAATTTAGGTTGCTTAGTCGATTAGGCGTTTTAAAATTTAAAAGAACACTATCAACATTGGTTGGAGGAATTCGCCTAGCAACTGCACAATTCTGGTTATTTAATGCTTCTATTTTGGCAAACCCACTAGTGGCAATAATTGCAGGTATTGTTGCAGCTGTAGCTGTTGTTGGTGCGATTATCTATAAATACTGGGAACCTATTAAAGCTTTTATGTCAAGTATGTTTGATGGCTTGATTAGTGCACTTGGGCCTGTTAGACAAGCTTTAGCACCTATTTTCTCAGCTCTAGAACCTATTTTTTCAAGTATTGGCTCTGCTATTAATTGGATTGTTGATGCTTTTAGTAATTTATTTACGCCAGTTCAGTCCACTGCTGCAGAATTAGCTGCATTTGGCTCTATAGGTGAAAGTGTGGGTAATGTACTGGGTACAGTATTTACCTTTTTATTGACACCAATTGCGTTAGTTGCTGAAGGTATTGGTTGGTTGGGTGATAAAGTTTCTGCATTTGCTGATTTTGCCGGTGGTTTACTTGGTGGAATAGTAAGCTTTTTTGGTGGTGATGACGATGAGGATGAAGATAAAAAGGAAAAAGAATCTAATAAAAAAGCCAAAAAAGAACAGCAGGTTAAACAGCGAGTTAAGACGGTAGCTTCTCAAGTGACTACCGCTATTACCTCTGCAGCAGGTAATGTAGTAGACCTAAATAACTATCGAGTTGCGCAATCGAGTAATTATACTCAGCATGTATCGCTATCGAGCAATCAAAGTATAGGAAGCATTCATCCTCAACGGCAGAATGTAGTGCCTATTAGATCGCAGGCCACTAAAAATAATGTCGCAGTCAACGCACCAATTACGATTAATGCAACAGCTAACCAAAATCCACAAGAAATTGCTGCCATGGTAAAAGTAGAACTTGATAAACGAGAGCAACAAGCACAATTGAAACAGCGAGGGGCGCTCTATGACATCGGCTAATATAGAACAAAGCCTGGTGATGATGACTTTATCACGTCCAGGTAGTAAAGCAGAGTATTTTCATTTTTCTATATCGACGGCAGCCTATGATGACTTAACGATTACGGATAGTTATCGTTGGGCTACACAAGATAGAATTAGTTATTTACCCGCTACTCAATATTTGGGACCAGGATTAACAACAATTGCACTGAAAGGCATCATTTATACTCAACTTAATAAAAACAGTTATTTTTTACTAGATAAGCTACGAAACCTGGCGGGTAAAGGGGAGCCTTTTCTATTAAGCGCTGGTACTGGAAAAATACAAGGTCTTTATTTGATTGAATCTATAACTGACCAGCAAAATTTCTTTTTTTCTGATGGTTTACCAAGAAAGATAAGTTTTACTATTAATTTGAAACAATTTGGAGGAGTAGTGTGTCGACAACCGATAACAGTGAAATCTCAACGACAAGCGACGTCGAATTACCAGAGCGACAACAAGAGAACGAACAGCAATTACAAGTCTGGCGAGAGCAACAGGAAAAATACGCTGAGCAAGCAAGGCAACAAGGAAAAGTCGTCTACCGGACGAGTGGGGGAGAAACCGCCGATTGGATTGCATGGCAGCTCTTCAAAGAAACCCGCTTTATCACGGAATCTATTTACGAAGAAAACCCGGGGCTAGCAAACTTTGGGGTATATTTACCAGAAAATATACCTATTATAATACCGGCAGTAGAGCTGCAAGAAAATAATGCTGATCAGGTGGTACTATGGCAATAAAGCCTATTTATAAATTATTGGCAGATAATGAAAATATTACCAAAGTGATTTATAATCGGCTACTTGATATTACGATTACGGATAATGCTGGTTGGGAATCTGATTCTCTGGAAGTGACTCTTGATGATACAGGGCATGCGATCGCATTGCCTGATACTGGAGCAAAACTAGAAATTTATCTGGGTTATAAAGAAACAGAGCTGGAGTTGATGGGGGCTTATACTGTTGATGAGATTGAGCTGGCCAGTCCACCGAATACGTTGAAAATAACAGGTAAAGCAGCCAATATGGGTTCCAGTTTGAAATCACCAAAAACCATAACTTGGAGTGAAAAGGGAGGTGCACAATCAAAGGCGAATCAAGTAAACTTAGAGACTATTTTCAGTAAAATAGCTAAGGATAATGGCCTGAAAATAAAAATAGATAAAAAATACAAAAATAAAAAATTTACTATCCTAAACCAACGGAATGAAAGCGATATTAATTTTTTAACCAGACTAGCCACCAGTGTGGGTGGTGTTCTGAAGATTACTGATGATACTCTGTCACTTAAGCCAAGAATACCTGAGACTGGAGTCATTGAGTTAATACCTCAGGATGTAACTCAGTGGCGGGTTAATATTACTAAACGGACTTCTTATAATTCAGTTACAGCTAACTATTACGATAAAAAACGAGGTAAAAAGTTTAAAGTAACCGTTGATAAAGAAAAAAAAGGTAAACAATCAAAACCGGCTAGGCAGATTAGAACTGATGCTATTTCAGAAGTTGCTGCAACCGCTTTAGCAACAGCAGAATTGGAAAATGCCGCTCTAGGTGAAAAGCAATTAACCATAACGCTGCCAGGAAATACAGCTATCAAAGCAGAGCGACAGCTTAAGTTAATTGGCTTTAGAGCGGGTGCTAATGGTTTGTGGGTAATTGATACGGTTAAGCATCAGTTAAATAATTCAGGTTATATAACTGAGATTACAGCATCATCAGCGAACTAGAGTTTTCACATCCTCTCCTAGAGAGGGTGTCACTAGTCTTGCTGTAGCAGACTAGCCCCCTCATCCTAGCCTTCTCCCCAGCGGGGAGAAGGGACTTGATTTGGAGTACTTTTTTCTCCTTTTTTAAGATTTTGGCCCCACTGTAATAACCAGCATATTCTCCGGATCGACATATTTAGCAAAGGCTTGTTTAATATCCTGAACCGTTACTTTTTGAATACTGGCAACAAAATCATCTAAATAAGTAAGAGGTAGTTGGTAAAAACCAATTGATCCTAATTGCCCTACTATATCGCCATTACTTGCGTAGCTAAGTGGAAAACTACCAAGGATATTTTGCTTGGCATCACTTAGCTCTTTTTCAGTAGGGCCTTTTTTAATAAAGTCGTCAATAGTTTTTTTGACAATAGCTAAAGCCTGGGTTGTTTGTTCAGCTTTAGTTTGCAGGCTAATTAAGAAAGGACCAGCTGCTCGCATTAAGATAAAGCCGCTGCCTACGCTATATGCTAGTCCTTGTTTTTCACGTACATTTTCAAATAGTCGAGAACCAAATCCGCTTCCTCCTAAAATATGATTACCTATAAAGATAGCTGGATAGTCTGGATTGCCTTTTTTAAGCCCTAAAGCTCCCATATAAACATGGGTCTGGCTGGAGGGAAATGCTACTTGATTTGATAGCTGTTTAGTTTTAATGGGTTTTATGAGCGGTTCTGCATGCCCTCCTGAGTGCATTGGTTGGGTAATTTGATTCGCGATTTGTTTCGCTTGTTGTTGGCTGATATCCCCTACCATAGCGATAATTAAATTTTTAGCTACATAATATTCTTTATAAAAAGTAATCAGGTGATTTTTCTTAATACTGGGAATCGACTTATCAGTTCCCTCTTTAGGTGTGCTATAAGGGTGTTCACCATAAAGGTTGGCGTAAAATGCTTGCTCTGCTAGCTTGCCTGGTTGTTGTTTTATATATTGCAAACTGCTGAGAATCTGGTTTTTTACCCGGTTAACTGCATCGTCAGGGAAATTCATATCAGTAACAACTTCGGTAAATAACTTTACAGCAGGTTTTAGGTATTTCTCGTCAGTTAAGGTACGTAGAGAGGCTGTAGCCATATCACGATAAGAGCCATTACTGAATTTTGCACCCAAAGACTCAAACTGCTCAGCAATTTGGTTGCTGTTAAGGTTTTTAGTTCCTTCTCCTAACATACCGTTGGTTAAGTAAGCTAAACCAGGTATATAAGCATCTCTTGCTGAGCCTGCATCAAACACCAGTCGTATATCTAACATGGGAATTTCTGGTGCAGCCACAAAATAAACCTGAGCACCTTTATCTGTTTGCCACTGTTGGATTGAAATTTTTCTTTTGGGAAGATCTTTACTAACCAGTACTTCCAGTGACTCGAAACGTGGGTCAACCATTTTTTTTACTGGTTCACTGGGCTTGGTTGATTCTGATGTTGTTTGTGGGGCTTCTTTAACTAAAGGTTTTTGCACTTCAGTTAACTTAGGCGCAGGTGGAACTTTTTTATTGTCGGGCTTTGATTTAGTGACTTGCTCTGGGGCTTTAACTATGGGCTTTGTAGTCTCAGGTTTTGGTTCTGATTTTTGATCTGGCTCTGGTTTGGATGGTTGGGTTACTGAAATGGGTGTTGGTGATGGTTGAGCTGGTTTTTCAGGAATTACTGGCGGTTCTGATTCAGGAAGGTCTTTACTAACTGACTTATCTACAGTGACAGATTCTGTTGTTAACTGTTGTTTTCCTGGTTTTTGTTCTTCAACTATTGGCTGTGGTGTTTGAGAGATGTTTGTTTGATTAATAGCCTCTGTAGTAATGGCTTTTTCAGGTTCTGTTTTTGCCGGTAAATTTGCTTCTGTTTTTTTTGGGGTATCTTTTGGCTGGGCAGTAGTGACTGTTATTACTGGTTTAGAAGAAACGGGTTGTTGTTGATCTGCTTGGATAATAGGCTGGCCCTCTTTATCCATATCAGGTGTTGCCGTTTGTTTTTGTTGTGTATCAGGCTCAGTTAAGTTAACTACAGGTGTTTCAGTAGGCTGTTTAGGTGGAAGTACTTTTGGAGGCTGTTCAGTAATTGGTGTTTGTGTAACGGCAGGTTGTTGTATTGGCTGTTCTTGCCCTTGCCCTTGCCCTTGTTTTTGAGGGTGACTAGTGGAATTGACTTTGCTGGCTGTTTGGCTTTCTTCTTCTGGCTCTTTTTCTTTTGTAGCTGTTTTTTTTACGTGAGATGCTGGTGCGCCAATTAATGTTGCGCTGGCTTCTTCGTAACCTGTTTTATGTAAAGCTAGGATAATTATGGGTAAAATAAAGATAATGCCCCATAAAACTTTCCGTTTATGCTTTTGATTTTTTAATAAATACATCATTTTAGGTGCAGTCCTTTAGGTTTCAGTTCCGCTACAGTGAGGCGATCTTTTACCAGGTATTTTTTAGCGACTTGTTGGATTTTTTTGGGTGTAATGGCTTTGAGTTTATCAAGGTCTTGGTCAATTAATTGCCAGTCCAGGCCAATGACTGTCAATCCCCCAATAAGGTTTGCCTGGGCTCTTATAGAATCTTGCTGATAGACGAGTTCGGAAATAACCTGAGCAACAATCCTGTCAAGTTCTGCTGTTGTAGGCGGAGTTTGTTGTATAGTTGTTATTTCTTGCCATAAGGCCGCTTCTAAGTCTGAGATACCTTTTTGCTTTTGCCGGTTAGGTGAGCCACTAAACATAAATAATGAGTCAGAGCGGGTAAAAGCGTTATAGGAGACACTAGCAAAAGCTGCAACTTCATTACCTCGGACAATATTTTTTTGAATACGAGCACTATAGCCACCATCTAGAATCGCTGAAAGTAACCGGAGAGCATAAGGTTCCCACTCTATTTTTGTGGTTTTCATGACAGGTACATTAAAGCCCATCATTAATACTGGAAGTTGAGCAGGCAAGCTGACAGTCAGTCGGCGTTCACCAGGTGTATTGTGTTCATAAACGGGTTTAATAACAGGCAACTGTTTAGGTTTAATCGGACCAAAATATTTCCTGGCCAGATCTAGTACAGCTATCGGTTTTACATCGCCAACTACCACGACAATTGCATTATTGGGGGCATACCATTGTTGGTACCAGTATCGTATGTCTTCGCTGGTCATGGCATCTAAATCCCGTTGCCAACCAACAATGGGATTTTTATAAGGACTGGTTTGGTGAGCTGTAGCGAGAAACCGCTCATAGGTAAGGGAGGTGGGTTTATCAGTTGTTCGTAATCGACGCTCCTCCATCACCACCTTAATTTCTTTAGTGAACTCCTTGTCATCAATAGCCAGGTTTTGCATCCGTTCTGCTTCCAGCTCAAAGCTAACGGGTAGTCGCTCTGCACTTAACATTTGGTGATAGCTGGTAGCATCTTTACTGGTAAAAGCATTATCTTGAGCACCAATTCTGGCCATGATTCTGGAAAATTCACCTGTCTTTAATTTTTTGGTGTCCTTGAACATCATGTGTTCTAACACATGAGATACCCCAGTCAGCCCTAATGGCTCATAGCTGCCACCCACTTTGTACCACACCATTGAAACAACGACAGGGGCGCGGTGGTCTTCTCGCACGATCAGTTTTAGCCCATTCTCCAGCTTAAATTCATGGGTAATGGTTGGCTTAGCATAGGATAAAGTGGCTAGTAGACTTAGCCATACTACTGTCATCAATGTATTAAGCGGGTGCCAGTTCATCAAACGATTCCTTAAGTCAGCGATTTTTCGTACCCCCAAACTATGAGAAGTGTTACGATATCCAGTATAGATTTATCAAACCGATACAGCTGCTAAGTACTCAAATATGACCGTATTTGTTGTTTTTATTGAGTAACGGGCAAGCTTAAAAACTTCTGTAAACTTGGGAATCACCCCGCAAGCAATAGATTACGTAATAGATATGTTTGGTTCACGTAAAGGGAAGAAAACGACTTCCAATTCTGCGGCTAGCCCTGATGAGCAAACCGTAAACACAGACCAAGAAAAGCCAAAAAAGCGCTTTTGGCAGTTTGGTCGTAAGCACAAGCAAGAAGCTACAGCTGAGCAGGTTGAAGCTAAGGCAGAGCAGGCTAATGAACAGCCCACAACTGTCGAACAAACAGTAACCAGCAATGATGCAAGTACAGTTGTTGAGAATGCTGAAACTCATTTGCCTGTTGATGATAAGTCTACGGTAGAAGCTGTGCAAGCAGCTGAAAGTTTGGCCAAACAAGCTGCAACAGCCACAGAAACCATAGAAACCAACGCTGCTGAGCCAATAGAGCAGCCATCAACGCAAGCTCAACCTAATACTGTTAACCAGGATGTTGCGCCTGCTAGCCTTCAGCAGACTGCTACTGCTACTGAAAAAGTTACAGTTTCACCCACGGAGCCTTCAATAGCTGAAGCCTTAGCAGCAAAGACAACAGAAGAGCAAGCTAAGCCGAAGAAAGCAGGCTTTTTTTCGCGAATGAAAAAAGGCCTGAGTAAAACCCGTTCTAGCTTTGTAGAAGGGGTAACCACGCTTTTCATTGGTAAAAAAGAAATTGATGATGATTTACTGGAAGAGCTCGAAACACAGCTACTGATGGCTGATGTGGGGATTGCAGCCACGACAGAAATTGTTGAAGGTTTAACCCAGCGCATCAAGTATAAAGAGCTGGATGATGCTGATGCCTTATTAAATGCACTTAAAAAAGAGTTGCGTACCCAGCTTGAGCCATCCAATGAACAATTGGTTATTGATGAGTCGAAACAGCCATATGTCATCTTAGTGGTGGGCGTAAATGGTGTAGGTAAGACCACAACTATTGGTAAGCTGGCAAAGCGGTTACAGTTAGAAGACAAGAAAGTCATGTTGGCTGCTGGGGATACATTCCGTGCAGCTGCTGTTGAGCAGTTGCAGGTATGGGGTGATCGCAATGAAATACCGGTTATTGCACAACATACTGGAGCAGACAGTGCTTCTGTTATTTATGATGCTGTAGAAGCAGCCAAGGCCAGAAACGTTGATGTATTGATTGCCGATACCGCAGGGCGCCTACACAACAAAGATAACCTAATGGAAGAGTTGAAAAAGGTGAAGCGGGTTATCCAAAAGCTAGATGGAACCGCTCCCCATGAAGTGATGCTGGTAGTAGACGCATGTACTGGCCAAAATGCGCTTAGCCAGGCTAAACAGTTTAATCAATGGATAGACTTAACGGGTATGGTTCTCACCAAGCTGGATGGTACGGCAAAAGGGGGAATTGTGTTTGCGCTTGCTCAAGAAATGAAGTTGCCTATTCGCTTTGTTGGAGTGGGTGAGCAAATAGATGATTTAAGGCCTTTTAATGCTGATGAGTTTGTAGATGCATTGTTTGACATGGAAAAGCTCGCATAAAAGCAATTATAAAATATAATATAAATTATAAAAAAGCCCCGCAGAACCAGTTATCCTGCGGGGCTTTTTTTATGCTTGCACAAACTAGATTAATTTAGGTAATCTGGTAATGCTAATTAAATTATATTTAATATAAAAGTATAATTTATAAAGGTTTTATCTATAAAAGTTTAATCTATAATTTTTTCTATTAGCCACATTATAAAATATTAATAAAAAAAAGGTATTTCTAAATGATTACCAGAAGAGCCTTTGTAACTTCCCTTGGTTGTACCGCTCTTGCTTCGACATTAAGTAAACAACTCTTTGCTGGTACAACAAAATATGCATCATCAGAACAGCCAGCATGGTTAATGCCAGATGAGGCGATTCCCCATAGCAGAACCTGGTTATCATTTGTGGCCAAGCCTATGGTATGGGGTAAGCGGCATGCTTATGCGCTGCAAGATACATTGGGGAAGCTAGCAAAAACGATCGCGAAATACGAGCCTGTTACAGTAATAGTCAACAAGGAAGATCTGGCGTTAGCTAAGCAAAAGTGTGGCGATTTAGTAGAATTTATGGTGGCACCTTTAGATGATTTCTGGATTCGTGATCATGGTGCTGTATTTGTCAAAAATAGTGAAACCAAAAAATTAGCCGCAGTCGATTTTAATTTTAATGGCTGGGGAAATAAACAATACCATAATAATGATAAGCAAATTGCTCGCAAGATGGCTGCGAACCAAAATATCGAGTTAATTAATACACCGCTGATATTAGAAGGAGGAGCGTTAGAAGTTGACGGAGAAGGTACAGCTATAATTACAGAAAGCTGTGTACTTAATAAAAACCGCAACCCTAGCATGACTAAAGCACAGTGCGAAGCCCATTTAAAAATTACCCTCGGTATAGAAAAAGTCATTTGGCTGCCCGGTATAAAAGGTAAAGATATAACCGATGGCCATACAGATTTTTATGCTCGATTTACTCACCCAGGTAGAGTAGTGATCCACATGGTTCATGATCGTAGTTCCTATGAATATGAACTTACTCGTAAACACAAGCGTATTTTAGAACAAGCAACGGATGCAAAAGGAAGGAAGTTAAAATTAATTACCATGGATGAGCCAGAAAAACTGCGAGAAGACTTCTTAAATGATGATTTTGCTGCGGGGTATGTAAATTTTTATGTAGCCAACAAAGTGATTATTGCACCTGAATTTGGTGATTCTATAGCAGATGAACAAGCTTATCGTATTTTGCAGGCTGAATACCCTAATCACACTATAGAAATGTTAAATATTGACCCAATCGCAGCGGGCGGAGGAGGAATACATTGTTCAACCATGCAACAGCCTGTGGTGTGAATATAGCTTATTTTATTAAATGAAATGAGTTGTTGCCTGAATGTGTATACTTCGACGAAGTAATATAAAAAACTAAGTTATTAGGAAGCCCGTTAAGGGCTTTAATAATAAAAGTCAGCTTGGATTTTTCTTTGTTTCTGGAGAAAAGGGCACCTTATCCCATGTGGTAGTCGGATAGACTTTATTAGGCTGCTTTTTGGAATCTAGCTCAAGGTAAGTATGGCCAGGTATTTCAATATACAGTTGGTAAACACCATCAGCCCTTCTTACTGGCCCTAAAAAGGGGACATTATTAGCAGTAAGCTTTTTTAAATAAGGATTTAAATCATCAACTAAAATAGCACCATGGTTATCCATAAAAGTGGTAAAAATGGTCATATCTTGATCTAGTTCATCAATAAACTGATAATATTCTTTGGTTTTATCGTAACCATAGCGGGATTGAGCATCAACAAAATGCAGTTCCAGGCCAGAGTCAGGGAAGCGAACCCAGGAGCGACCTTTAGCAAGGGTAGAGTCTGGTATCTTTATCTTTTCCATACCCAGCATATCGACACAAAAATCTGCAGCCTGTTGTGAGTCAAGCACACTATAGGTCATTTTCCAGACAGTAGGTTGCTGAATTTGCGTTTGCCCATTAGAGGATAAACTGGTCAGCGTTAAAGTGGCTGCCAAGCAAGTAGTTGCTATTCTTTTCATACTGTTTATTCAATATTTGTTTAATCTACATACACAACATAATGTGTATAAAATTTATTATTTTTGTCGTATAGATTACGAAACGACGAAAAACTGGACTGAGTTAACAACTTAATAAAATTCAAGTCAAGTATTTTTGTATTGAGGGCTCTATCACCCAGAATAAAGACTTGATCGATATAAATCTGTACTTAATCATTCTTATAATTTACGCATCGTTCAGGATAGTAAGTATCAACTTCTGTATTTTTTAATCTAGTTAGAACCTAAAAAAACCATGAAAAACAAACTGTATTATATAGGCGTGCCTATACTTACAGCGTGTGCTGTATTTGTTGCGCAAAATTTTATAGATAAAGATAGCATTATATCAAAGCAACAAATCACAAATGATATTGCAAGCGTTAAACAAATCAATCAAATAGAAAGTAATCAATCAATAAAAAAGCCAACTACCAAGCCTGAGGTAATCAATACTGAAATAGTTAATCAAGAATTAACTTCAGGACAACTACCAGAGGCTGAAGTCAATGCAATTAAAGCAGCAATTAGCGACTTGCCTTCATATACCGAGAAGCCAGCTAAGTTAGAACTTTGGTCAAATATTGATAGTGAAGTAAATACCAGTTCAGATGGGGTCCGATCTCAATCATTTAATGTGAACCCAATTACATTTGAACAGCTTGCCGTTGGGCAAGAGATAACAATTGCACTGCCAAATCAACAGCAGTTAAAAGCGAAAATAAGTAATACATCAAATGGTACTTACTCAGAAAGCTGGAATGCTAAGGTAGATAATAACTCCCCTTTTGGTTCTATATCTATTACAAAAAATAAAGAGCAGTCAATTATTTATGTCAATAGTGAGCAAGGAGAATATGAAGCTTATATTGATAATAAAACAGGAGAGGCTTCACTTGTTTATTTAGCCGATGTTAGAGCTAAAACTAACTTTTAAAAATGACACTGTTGAGTATCAACCACAAAATTAAAAATTAGCTTGGTGTAAAAATGTTAAAAAAAATATTTTCCGTTTCCTGTTTATCGTTGGCAGTCTCATCTGCATATGCCATTGAGACTATTGATATAGCTATATTGTACACACCTGAGGCAGAGCAAAAGATTGGCAATGTTTCACATTGGAAAGATGATAAAAATAAACGAGGAAATATTAAGTTATATATTGATTATATTATTAATCATGCCAACTTGGTATTGGAAAATAGTCAGGCAAATTTGCGTGTTAGAGCGTTACCTATTAAAAATCCTGTGATTAAAGGGATTAGTAATAGGGAGTTTTTAAGAAAAAGTTGTATAAATATAGTGCGGGATTATCAAGGTAATGAAACTCAGCAAGATATAGAAGACTGTCGTGATACTTCATTAAATTGGCTAAAGGAAAATTCAAGGGTTCAGGAAATTAAGAAAAAATACGGAGCAGACTTAGTTTCTGTTATTGTTGATAAATCCTGGGGAACATGTGGGCTTGGTAACTTGGCCCATTATAAGTATAGTCGTAGAAGTGGTAATCGATGGGTACCTGATACATCAAGTGGGTTAAATAGTAATGCAACATATAGTTGGATTGGTTCAAGATGTAGTGCGGATGCCTTAATACATGAAATTGGGCATAATCTAGGCTTAAGTCATGGTTTTAGAAGGCGTGATGGATCTATTGAGGCAGGGACTATTGTTCATTCTGCTAGAGGCTATCGAGTACCAGGACAGTTTGCAACAATCATGTCCTATACAGGCCAGAATACACCTCATGTTAATTATTTTTCTAGTCCATATTTAAAAGCCCAGTTGAAAACTGGTGGCTATGTTACGCCTAGTGATGGTATTGCAAACTCAGTACAAGGCATTAAAACAGTAGCAAAGGAAATAGCTAATTTCATGCCCACAGTCGTTACGGCTGGGGAGCCAACACCAAAGCCAAGCGAGCCTAAACAGCCTCCAGTACAGCCAACTCCACCGAAAAAGCCAAAACCGAAACCACCTGTTACTAACAATCCTGTTCCACCTACTGCTAAACCCCCGGTTGATCCAACACCAGTGCCACCAGTTACAGGGCCAGAAAGCCCATCTAAACCGACAACCTGTACAGTTAAAATACGGCTGCCATTTAACCTAAGTAAATGGTTTCCCATGAGTGGATTTAACTCATTTGGTGGCGGCTATATGAATCCTGTTAGTGTGGAAGGAGAAAACTGTCAGTCTATATTAAACAGCATTAACTCAATTTGGGGGCTGTTTAAAGGCATGATTTATAAAATATCTGGTAATAACTGGTACAAAGGTATTAGTCAGGATGTCACCCAACAGTTGCGTCCTAATCACAGCCTGCGTTTTAGTGCCCAAATGGCTATTAATAGTAACCAGTCAATGCGGCGCTGGGGAGTTGCAATGATAAAAATGGAATACGGCAATGGTAAACCTACTACATACCGTCGTGTAGCACAGCGAAGTTTGACTTCTGGTTATTTTTCTAAAATATCAGGCAAGATTCGTGTAAGTGATGAAGAGTACGTGGGTTTACAAAAAGCTAGTCTGGTATTTATGACACCAAATAATAACCAAGGCTTCTATTTCCGTCAGGGGCGGATTCGTAACTGATAAAATATAAAAAATATAGGCCAATAAACTGTTCTTGGCCTATATTTGAAGCTTACTAGCTCAATTACTTACCACCAATCACTCTATCTAAAGCCGCTTGTGCACAAGCTTGATCAAGATGCCCCCCGGTGCTCCGCCAACACCAATGCCTCCAATTTTTTGGCCATTAGCGTTAATTGGTAATCCTCCCCCTAAAATTAAGATGTTCGGGTCCATATCACGTAACCCAGCTAGTTCTGGTTTCTTTTTTATAAGGTTAGCAAAATCTGCTGTGGGTCTGTCCATGCTTACAGTGTAGTGGATGTATTGGTATGTCGGTTACGAAGTAAAATTGATAAAACTCAACTAGAGAAAGATCAGCAATTTATTAGCTCAGTATTGGATAGTTATCAGCGCCTGGAAGCTCAAGCTGGTCGTGAAAAACTAATACATGTTATCAAACGAGATATTCCATATATTCAAAAAAACTTTCTACGTGTAGAGCTTTTAGGTGAAAAGGAAGAGTTATTGCTATTAGTACAACCTAACGGTTGGGGCAAAAAAATTACCCGATTAAGCAAGCCAGATAACAATAATTGGTTCATAAGTGAAATTACTGGTAATGGGATTAAAATTTTATGTAGAGATATCAAATTAGAGTCAGGGGGAAAAATAAGAGTCGGCTTGTCGGTTCAACCTCGTGAAGCGCAGGTAATAGAATATAAAGTAATTATACTTCAAGTAATGTTGCCACTGATTTTTTTTGGTTTGATTATTACCGCCTGGATGAATTGGCAGGCTTTAAGGCCCGTAAAAGATTTAATAAATACGGTCCAGAGCATAAGAGAAAAAGATATTAAAGCTAGGGTTACTATTCGCAACCCTAGTTCTGAATTGGGAGAGTTAGCAAAGCTATTTAATCAGATGCTATCGCAAATTGAAAGGTTGATTAATAATATGCAGCAGTCGCTCGATGCAGTAGCGCATGATGTGCGAACGCCGCTTGCTCGCATGCGATTAAGTCTTGAATCGGCACTTACTGATCAGAATCCAGCTCAGATGAAAGAAGCGCTTCTCGATTGTGCAGAAGAAGGCGAGCGTATTGAGTCCTTATTAAATGTGCTTATGGATATTACTGAAGTTGAAAGTGGTCTTTTAAAACTGCATATTGAAAATATAGATTTTAGCAAACTGGTGTTTGAAAGTTTGGATTTATACCAATTTGTTGCTGAAGAAAAAACGGTAGAACTGCTTTCTTCCATTGATCAAGACTGTTTTATTCAGGCTGATAAAGTTCGCTTATTTCAAGTGATTGGTAATTTACTGGATAATGCTATTAAATATACGCCTACTAATGGTAAGGTTTGGGTAACAGTAAGAACCTGCCAATTCCATATTGTGCTGGAAGTACAAGATTCAGGAGTTGGTATTGCTGAAGAAGATATTCCACATATATTTGAGCGTTTATATCGTGCAGACCAAAGTAGAACCGAACCGGGAATGGGGCTTGGATTATGTCTGGCTAAAGCTATTGTAACAGCCCATAATGGTACTATTGAATTAAGTAGTGTATTAGGAAAAGGTAGTTGCTTTAAAGTATACTTACCTATTGAGGGCATCTAAAGTTGTTGGTCAGAATGACGTTGTGATGACAAAGCCGAGTAAGCTTATTAAATATGTGGGACAAACCCAAAACATATGCTTTTTATATAGAGCAGTTCTGGCATAAATAGAACCATTATGATTTACTCATCGCTGGTTAAAGCAAACAGGTTAAGACAATAGGTTAAGAGCATTGTAGGAAGCATACAGCATATAGAGTGCATTTCGCCATGCTCTTATTTACCAATGAAAAATGATTTATATTGCTTTTTTATAATCGGTTGTATTTATTAGTTTTTTGAAAATTGTTTTATACATTTCAATAATTAACTCTTCACCATTAAATTGAATGAAGTGATTAAACTTAGGCCCTGAATTCAATTCGACTAAAAAAAGATTATTCGATGTATCCTTGATTATATCTACACCTACCATTTCAGCTGGAATATGTTGGAAGACCGGTTCAACAAAAGTTTGCAGTTCATTTAATAAGTGGCTATCAGTTATGTGTTTCGAACACCCACCTGGTAAATTCCAATAACTAGCTTTAAAACCCGCTTGATCAGTATATCGCTCGTAAGCTAAGACTAGTTCTCTTTTAAAAAAAATAGCTCTGTATTCATGCTTGGTATTTATGAACTGTTGTGCTAAGGCTACATAGTCATAATCTAGTGATTTTCTATTATAAATATTATGCAATGCATTAATTAGCTCTATTTTATGTTGGCAAAGAAAAACATTTTTGGATAGCGCACCTCTATTCCTTTTGACTACCATGGGGTATGTGAATTGACTTTCAATTGCTTCAACTATCTTATCTAAGCTGTTAAAGTTTGTATATTGTGGGTATTCTGAAGCCCGTTGATAATCGATAAAACCAGTTGTTTTAGGTATATTGATAATGTTTTTTAGTATATGGTAAGTGTGCTCTTTATCTAAACAGATTTGTGCTACAGACTCTGAATTAAAAGGCGTACGGCTACTTTGAAATAAGTAACCATGACTAAGCAGTTCTACTCTAATTAAGTTACCTTCTGGATCTAACAGAGAGTATGGAATGTTTAGATTCTGTAGGGCTTTAGTAAGGCAAACTAATTGGGGTAACATCTATTTCATCCTTGTTATTAATAACATTTAGTGTTGACTCTAATAGTTCTGCTTCAAAAAAGAATACCTTTTTACCAAAAGCTGGAACTAACTCATCCAGCCAGCATGCACTTTTGTCGTATTTCGCATAGAAAATCCTATTACACCATTCTGGATTGCGACTTTGAAGAAATTTTAATTGAATCACTTTTTCTCCTGCGACTTCCTCTATTCCTTCCACTGTGATTTTGCCTGGTGCTGCTGACATAGAGGGGCCTCTTACTGTTCTAGCGAGTCCAGATGTTTTTTGGTAGGCTTGCCTAAAAATTTCATAAGCTTTTACTAATGGTATTTCATAGTAAGATTTTGGCCCAGTATCACGCTCGATAAACATATAGTAAGGGATCATTCCAAGCTTTACTTGTGTTTGCCACATCTGTTGCCAAATGTTGGGGTCATCGTTTATTTTGCGAAGTAAGGGCGACTGGCACCGAATACTTGTTCCGGTTGTTAAAATCCGTTGTACAGCTTCATGAGTCGCTTTAGTATCTAGCTCTCGCCAATGATTAAAGTGAGCCATAAAAGCAAGATGTTTACCTGACTTATTTACTTTTTCAAAAATACGCAGATACTGGTCTGCATCTTGGTCAGTAATAAAACGATAGGGCCAAAATGATAATACCTTGCTACCAATACGTATATTCTGAATATGTTTGTAATCATCGCTAAGCAAAGGAGTAATTAGCTTATCGAAATGGCGAGCAGACATTATCATGGGGTCACCACCCGTAATAAGTACATCCGTTATTTCTTGATGGTGCTGTAAATATCGAAAAAAAAGTTGGCCGTGATTGGTAGCAAATTTAAGTTGTTTATCCCCAATGAACTGAGGCCAACGAAAACAGAAAGTGCAGTAAGTAAAGCAGGTTTGTCCAGCAGCAGGAAAGATTAATGCGGTTTCTCTATATTTATGTTGAAGCCCAGGAACGGGGGTACCAGCTAATAGTGGCACATTGTGGGCTAACTGTCCTGCTGGATGAGGGTTTAGTTGAGCCCTGACTTTGTTAATGGCATGCTGCAACTTGTCTGGATGATCTGTTTGGTGAATCGCGCTGGCAACTTGATTAAATTGCTCGCTGGTTAGAAAATCGTGTTGCAGGAAGGATAGCTGAAACATTGGATCTTCGGGAATATTATTCCAGTCTATCAATTCGTTGATAACATAATTATTGGTACGAAATGGTAATACATGGCCGACTACACGAATAGCATGCTTTTGTTCATCACTAAGCGCTTGTAGCTGAGGGATGGTTTCAAAATTATTTAAGTTATAGTATTTAAGTTGATAATTTTTATTTTCCATTCTTGTGGGTATTGCCTATTTATTGCTTAATGTAAATTTATCAACTAGTAATAGGTTGTGCTTGATAGAAAGCAGTTTTTTTAAAAATATAGGTAACCAATATACAGCTTAGAAATGAATTAATAAAGCGTTGTAAATACTCACAATTACAAATAGGTAATTATAGGTTAATAAGAGTTTGTATTTACTTCCTTGTAAATAAGGTTTCTTTTTATTTTCTTGTACCTATTGCCGTAGATAAAAATTGGCTCAGTAGTTTATTTACTTGAGTTGGTTGCTCTAAATTACTTATATGCCCTGCATTTTCAATAACTTCTAATTGGGCTTGTGGAATCATTTCTGCCATTTGTTTTGCCTCATGAGGAGGCCTGGCATTATCTTCTTCTCCAACCACGATTAGTATTGGCATACTTATTTGATTGAGCTGGCTCAATAAAGAGCTGCGAGAAAATATTCCTCGACCAATGCCTACTACTCCAGGAATCTGCTCAGTAGGGAGAGTGGTTAAGTCACTTTTAAACTGACTAACTAACTCTGGGTTATTTTGAATAGTATTGGAAGCAAAGAATAAAGGTATAATTGATTCTTGCAGAGGTGGTGGAATTGCGCCTACTTGATCAACCATATCCAGCATTCCAAAATAGCGGTTATGGGTTTCTTCAGGTTCTTCGCCTACAAATGTGTCCATCATTACTAAAGCAGCTACAGCCTCTGGATGGCTGAGTGCCAGTTGACAGCCCCACATGCCTCCAACGGATAAACCTACAATAGCAAAGTGTTCTAGGCCAAGCTCTTTAGTGAGTAACCAGTAATCTTCAGCCATTTGAGCAATGCTATAAGGAGAGTTTGCAGGTGAATCTGATAAACCATGACTCCAAAGGTCAGGAACTATACAACGATAGCTTTTTGACAGTTCTTCAATTTGTGGCTTCCACATGTTTGAATCCCACAAATAACTGTGCCCAAATAGTATGGGAAAGCCAGTACCATGGTCTTGATAGTGTATTTGTCGGCTTTTAATGGTGACGTATGGCATTACTCAGTTCCTTACATCAGTTGTTGTCAATACTATAAAAGGTAGAAAAGTGCTAACTAGATTATATAACACGAAAAGTAAATAATTACTAATCCTGTTTATTAACTGTCGGATTTGTTTGTAGCCTATAGGCAATAATATATACATAAATTTTCGTTATGCTTGCGGTGTAAAGCAGATGTTTATGAAGCTTGGCTTGCTATGGACATGTAAGTTAATTCTAAAGAAAAGTAAGCATAACTAATAATTAAATGAAAGAGTACTGATAATGGATAAAAAAATAAAAATAAGATCTTGCTGGTTAATGACGCTATTGCTTTTTATCGCTACGAGTTTGGGGGCATCAGAAAAAGTATTGCTGGTAGGGATTGATGGTGTCCAATATGAGCGAATTTTAGCTCTTAATACACCTGCATTTGATCGTTTAAATTTAATTAAGGCATATGCTGGTGGCGTGCAATGGCAGAAAACACAGCAAAGAACCGTCAGTGGGCCTGGGTGGTCTACAATAATGACTGGTGTATGGAAGAATAAACATAATATATCTAGTAATACCGATGGCGCTGCAAATAATAATTGGCCTAGTATTTACCGGCATATTTATAATGCTAATCCACAAGCAAAAATATATGGGTATAGTACATGGGGGCCTATTCACAGTCAGTTTTTTGCAAGAGATATGGAAGTTTTAACAGCACATGCTGAAGGAGGAAGTGATGATGATAATTTGAATAGAACACTGAATGTGCTTGAAAATGACTTTCCTGATTTTATTTTTTTACATTTAGATGAGCCTGATGCTGCTGGGCATAGTCATGGGCATGGCCAAGCGTATGATGACTCAATAGTTCGTTCTGATCGACGGTTGGGTTTATTGCTTGACGCAGTAGCATTTAGAGAGCAACAGTTTAGTGAAAACTGGCTGGTATTGGTAACCACCGATCATGGTCGTAATTTAGCAGGAAAAGGGCATGGGGGGCAAACCAAAAAGGAAAAGACAATATTTATAGCAAGTAATAAGCCTCTACATTACCAATATAAAAACTATACAGCTGTACCAAATAATAGTTTTGATGGCCTTTATAAAGAACCTGCACAAACATATATTGTGCCTACAATTTTAAACTTTTTAGGAATAATGACAGATGATCATTGGGGATTAGATGGTCTGCCACTCATAGGACCCATTGAGGCAAAATCAATTTATGTCAATATTGGCGGCAAGCAGTGTGGCCTTGAGTGGGATATAAACGCAGGCACTCCAATGACCATTAGCAGAAATGAGCATGTAGCAAAGTTTGATTGCGAAGGTAATGCAGACCCAATGTTTATTATGGGGAATAAAGTCTATACGAATATTCACGGCTCTGGTTGTGGTTTACAATGGGATGTTGATAAAGGTACTCCATTAACTCTGGAGGAAAATGAACATGTAGCAAAGTTTGATTGTGCTGGCTATGCAGATCTAATGAAAATAATTGGTAAGGAAATTTCAGCCACTATTAATGATCAAATCTGTGGCTTCCAATGGGATGCCGATGCAGGTACCCCAGTCACTTTAGGAAGCAATGAACATGTAGCTAAATTTGATTGCATGGGTAGTGCTGATCCTATTACGATTAAGTAGTAAGCGTAGGAGTAAGTCTACGGTGGTTAAGGCCTACTCCTTAAACTGTTTTCAAAGAGTTGAAAATAAGCTGACAAGCTTGTACACGATTTTACTAAAATATATAGACTTTCAGTTGGTTCTCAATATTAAAAGATATTGAATAATAGCATTGATCTCAGTTTCTGTTAGCTCTTTACCCCAAGGCGGCATATGTTTAGAGCGATTCATCGCAGCGCCACCTCTTGTAATGATTTGTTGTAGATAGTCGCGATTAGCCGTGCTTTTGGTTAGATTATAAGGAGGAGGATTGCGAATAACTTTAGCTAGCCTGCCATTACCCTCACCATAGCGACCATGGCACATACTGCAACGAGTTATAAAGAGTTTTTGGCCGGTAGGGGTTGTTTTTGGAGCACTACTTATATATTGATATGCTTTATCAGGAGAAAAATACAAAAACTGGGTAAATTGGGTGACAGCTTCTAACTCACTCCAGGTAAGTTCATCTTTCCATGGTGGCATATAGTCGCTAATGCCATTAATAAGGCTGCCCTCAGCAATCAACCGACGTATTTTTGATAAATCACTTGGGTCTTTAATAAATTTTTTTTTTGAATAAATTTGTAGAGGGGTACTTAGCTACAATAATTGGTAACAATCCTTCACCCATACCATGATCACCATGGCATAGAACACAGCGTTGTTGAAATATTTTAGCACCAAACTGTAATTGCCGTTCATTAGCTAATTCACCAGAGACAGAACTAGTAATTGTTAAGGCTAGTATAAGAATATGTAGGTTATAGCTTTTAGTGACTAACGTGATCATTAACTTAATCACTCTTCAACTATAATTTTCATGTTCATACTTGGGTGAATAGCACACTCTACCTCAATGACGCCAGATTGTTTAACTTTAATTGACCTGAACTCCCCCTGAGGATATGAACCGAGATCGAAAAACATAGTATCAGATAAGCTAAAAATGTTATGGAAGAATGGGTCTTGGTTAGTAAAGCGAATTTCGTCTCCTACTTTTACTCTAAGCTCTGTAGTACTAAATTCTTTATTTTTCTGATCAACAATATGTACATCGGCAACAAGTAGCAATGGGTAGATAAGTGCTATAGAAAAGCAAGTTAGTTTATATACTTTCATTTTAAAATTATGCATCTAAGGTAAAATGGGAACGGGGTAACTAGCTGCTGTTGTGGTGAGTGCCTCCAGGAACAATTTTAGCTGTTTTTTTTCAATCTTGGATAATGATAGTTTTTTCATTTCCGGGTCTATGTTGGTGCGTACTTTTCCGCCTTGAGCATAGTGTTCTATCACGTTATCTAAAGTAGCAGCTGAACCATCATGAAAGTAAGGGGCAGTAAGTCGAATTCCTCTAAGAGGTGGTGTCTTAAAAGCACCCTTTGAAATTTTTATGGGTTTAACGTTATAACGACCTAAATCTGGATTAGGGGAGGCAAAAGACTGCAAGCCAATATTATGGAAACCATCATCAGTAAAGTTAGGAGGGTGATGGCAGCTTGCACAATTACCTTTTGTCTTACTTATAAAAATCTGAAAACCGGCTATCTGATCAGTAGACATAGCAGTAGAGTCACCTGTAATCCAGCGATCAAAGGGGGTACCCTTACTAATAATAGTACGTTCAAATTGAGCTATGGCGGCAGCCAGTATTTCTTTGTTGATATGCTTGTCTGGAAAAGCTTTAGCAAATAATTCTCTGTATTTAGGATTTTGATTGAGGAAAATTAGTAGCTTTTCATAATCAGCATTCATTTCATGCTCTGCGCCCATCACACCCAACACTTGACTTTCTAGGCTTGATTGACGCCCATCCCACATAAAAACTTTATTATAAGCAACATTAATCAGTGAGGGGGTTGCTCGGTTTAAGCTTACCCCTTGTTGGCCAATCGCTGTTTTTAAGCCATCACTCCAGCCTAATGAGGGATTGTGGCAGGTAGAGCAAGCAAAATTACCATTAGCGCTTAATCTAGGATCAAAAAATAACAGTTTGCCAAGCTGTAATTGTTCTACAGCAGTGGCTGTTGTAGTCATAGAAAGAGCTGGTAATAGCCAATGCTGTAAAGACGGATGGCCTGGTTCGAAGCAAATAGTAGAACCAGTATCATCACTGGCATATAGCACAGCAATTAATTCTGGTAACAGCAGTAAAGCTAATAAAAATGGCCGTAAAAATAAGTCTTTCAAATATATACCTGAAGCCATAATATAATAGCCTAAAATTTTAGAGTATAGGCATCAGTTCTATAATACTAGCTATGAATATATGAAATGCAATGTGAATGACCTGTATATATACCCAATGCAACGGGTATAGCCTTGGAATAGACCTGCACTCGCTATCAGCTACAATAACATCTATAAAGGCTGGTGTAATAACGCTATTATTGCAATAGCTAATATACTAAAAATAGGATATATCAAAAGAATTAACTAAATGCTAATCCAGTGGCTTGAGAGAAAATCACTCAAAATAAAAACCTTTTTACCACCGTTAATATGTATAGTGGCAATGCTGTTTGTTGCTGCCAGTACTTTTTGGTATACCTATCAACAACGTATCAGGCTAATTCATATAGAAACGGATAGCCTGCAAAAATATAAAGTCATAGATGAAATTGCACTAACACAGTCTTCTGTTCAACAAGAGCTATTATTAACTTTGTTACGTAATATTTCCATAGAAAAGTCTCACCTTGAATCTTTTAAAATAAGTCAAGTTAAATTGGCTAATATTGAAAAAAATTATGAATTGAGTGAAAAGGAATTTATGCTCATCAGTAATATAAAAGAAAAGCTTAATGAATATAAGCAAATGGTTATGATGGTAACCTATGCAAAAAAAGAAGATAGATTGTCGCTTAGGGTTAATACTGAGTTCGACACGAAATTTAATGATTTCATGCAAACGCTAAAGCTATACAAGACATTTGTTTCTGTGTCAGGAAAAAAAGAACTGAAAGATATGCTGTTAAAATCTGATGCATATCGTAATTATTTTATACTATTATTGGTTGCTATTGTCTTGATATTGAGTTTAGTCATGATGGCATTAAACAAGACAATAATTCAGCCGATTAATATGTTAATAAGTGCGGTAGCCGATGATAATATAAAATTCATTGTTGGTGAAGCAACAAAGCGTCATGATGAGATAGGGAAAATATATAGGATTATAGCTGAAGTCAAAAATGATAGTTTAGAGTTAGGTAAGTTTACTGAAAATAAAATAAAAGAAGAGGGTGATTTAAAATCGGATGCTAAATCTAATAAACAAAAAATAAGCAAGGAAGATAAAAAGGGCTTTTCTCGTCATGAAAAATTGAAAGGTAAGTCAGATCATACTCTGGAAGATAAAAATAAAACGGATCAAAAAACTGATAAGCAAGAATGTCAGGCAGAGGTATCTATTGTTAAAGAAAAAAGTCAGCTGCTAGATATGCTTATTATTGGTTTAACCAGAGAAATGAATTTATATATTGGTGAGTCAATGAATGCTTCTTCTACTGTCGCAAGAAATATATATAAACTAAAAAAACAAGTAAGAATAGTAGAAGAAGGGAATTATGAGCTGATCTATGACTTTCTTAACAAAAGTGAAAAGAATATTGAGCTTGTTATGGATAAGTTGGATTTAGCTGACTATATGATAAAAAATATTAAGAGATCTATTGTCACCAATGAGCAGAGGCACCCTGTATGGTTTGGGATTAATGAACTTGTAAAAGAATCTATTAGCTCATTTGTAGAAAAATCAGAAGATATTATATTTGAAACAACTATTGACAAGGACCTTATGGTAAATAGCTATCCTGGTGAGCTATTGAATGTTTTGTCTATACTATATGATAACTGCATTATACATGCATTTGGTAAGGATGTAGAAGGTAAAAAAATTATAATTTCAGCGGTTAGCAATGAGCAAAAAACAACTTTGCAATTTATAGATAATGGGAAAGGGATATCAAAGCCGTATTTGGAAAAAATATTTGATCCATTTTTTACAACTAAAAGAGGAAGTAAAGGTCATCTAGGTTTAGGATTATATTTAGCGTATGGCATTGTTAGTCAGATTTTGTACGGTGAGATCACAGTTAAAAGTGAGTTGGGAAAAGGAACGACGTTTACTATTATTTTGCCAAGTGATAGCAAAAGCTAACACTTGGTGTTTTTTAGTTAATCAATAGATTTAACGAATAGTTGGCTGGCCAGCAGTCTTTTTAGTAGAAAAAAATGTTTCATTACCTTGCTCTGGATTATTAGGTATTAGCTGCGTTACTATTAAAGATAAGCAGGCGATTAATGCACCAATATAAAAAACCAAGGAAGGATTGACCAACCAAATTATTCCGAAAATAGCGGGAATGACTACAGCGGCTATATGGTTAATGGTGAAGCTTACTCCAGCACTAGAGGCAATATCAGCTGGGTCTGCAATTTTTTGAAAGTAAGTTTTGATTGCAATGGCCATAGCAAAGAACAGGTGATCAATGACATAAAGGGTTGCTGCCACTTCGGATGATTCGACTAATCCGTACCCTGTAAATACCAATATCAAACCGATGTACTCAATTGTTAATGCTTTTTTCTCTCCAATCTGTTGAATTAATTTTCCAAAACGTGGTGCTAGATACAGGTTAGCTGTATGATTAATCATGAATAAGATGCTAATTTCTGCTACAGAATATCCAAATTTCTCTACCATCATGAAAGCAGCAAATACAATAAAAATTTGTCTTCTTGCTCCACTTAAAAAAGTAAGCAGATAGTACAGCCAGTAACGCCTTCTTAATATTAGCTTTTTATTTTGAGCTATTTCTTCAGGAAATAATGGGAAAAAAAATAGTAAAAAGGCGACTATGACTAGTCCTAGACTACCGCCTAATAAATAGATATTTGTAAAATCTACGTTAAATAAACTTAATAACCATACTAAGCCATAAGCAGCTAAGGCACTTAATGAGCTGGCAGCTAATAGCTTTCCCATAAATACTGGTGCAGATACTTTATCTAGCCATTGTAGGGCAAGAGATTGTTTAACCGTTTCTAGATAATGAAAGCCAATACTCATTAGCACAGTTGTAGCATATAGACCATACTCTGTTGGAAACAATCCAGAAATAGCCACACCAATACTAAGTATTGCAAGAGAAACAATGGCAAATCGTTGTTCTTTTATCGCTAGCAGGATAAATACTGCTGTAAAAGCAAGAAATCCAGGTATTTCTCTTAAGCTTTGTAAGATACCAATTTCTCTTCCAGTAAAGCCTGCTTCTTGAATGCTGAAGTTATTCAATAGGACCTGCCAGATAGAAAAGCATAATGGCATTGCAATAGATAATAAAATCAAAAACACTTTTGGCGTGCGGTATGTATTCATTTGTATTAAAGCCTTTTACATATAAACTACCACTGACCAGTGGTACATGGGCAAAATAAGGTAACAACTTCTTCTCAATTTATTTTTGGCTGTGTTGCCTTTTATGGGGGTAGGCCTGCTATGCCTGCAAAAAACGCTTTCCCAGAAAATAAATGGCTTTGAAGACGGTTGTCCAACTTTACGCATAGACCACTAGCATAAAGGATATTTGTTTGTCATAATTTATTAATACTGCCATATAGTTCATTGATTTGGTCAAGTTTATCAAGCAGGTTAAGCTTTGTAGGTGAGTACTTTGGCTATGAGCCGCCAATCAAGCGTTAGTACATCAATTTGTAAAAAAATGCTATGGCTTGTCGAGCCTCGGTCTGTAGATATGCCGCCCAAGCACTTTGTCGCATCCCATCAGCATCCTTGGGGACAGTTTTTATTTGCAGTTGAAGGACTTATTTGTGTTAAGACTGAAGCTGGCACTTTTCTGGTTCCCCCACAACAAGGCGTTTGGGTACCCCCTTTTACAGATCATGAGATATTTACTTTATCAGGGGCTAAGTTTCGCAGTTTATATATAGCTAAACGTTGGTCCGAAAAACTTAATCGCCCAACCAGTGTTATTCAGGTTGCAGCCTTATTAAGAGAGGTGATTTTAGCCATCACTAATATCCCAGTTAAAGGGAAAGCAGATAAAGCTACTAAACACCTATGGCTGGTGTTGTATGATTGTTTAAAGTCCGCAGAGTCAGTACCACTTAACTTGCCAGTACCACAAGACAGCCGGTTGACGAAATTAGTAAATCGGCTTTTACAGCATCCTACCGATAGTCAGTCTCTAGAAGACTGGGGGGCTCAGCTTGGTGCTTCTGCTAGAACTATTAGGCGGATTTTTCTCAACCAGACTCAAATGAGCTTTAGTGAGTGGAAACAACGGCTGAAAGTGCTGAAAGCAATTGAGCTAATGATTGCTGGGATGACCGTTACTGAAGTGGCTTTTGAACTGAAATATGAATCAAGTGCTGCCTTTATTAATATGTTTAAGCGGCAGATGGGAGTTAGTCCAAAAAGCTATTTGACTCAAATGCTTCATTGCTCGGTGGCCTCGCCTAAATAATCCTTCGCTGTGAGTATATACCACTTTATTTTTACACCTAAAAATGATTCATGATGGGTATATATATGAAATTACTAGCGCTATATTTATAAAACTTCTCTTGAATCTTCAAATGACCAAAAATAAAAACTATTAATGAAAAAGCTAAATTTTACTAGTTCCTGGCCGATACAGTTTTTAGAAGCGTTAAGTATAAATATACTCTGGTTCCATGGGTAAAGGAAAGTTATCACTTTGTTTTGCTCATGCTGCATTAGGATGGATATAGTTGACAGGATAGTCCAATGAAAGTGACCGCTGCTGTTATAGGTATGGATTACAGCCACTCTCGATCTATTGAAACCTTGACTGTAAATGAACAACGGTCACGAACTCTTCAATTTGGTACTGATAAAGTCAGCATATCAGTAGCGGCACAACAGAAATACTTATATCACTTACAGCAGAAGTTTAATTCGATGAGCCAGATAAGGCCTGATTTAAATGATAATCAAATTGTAAATAAGCGTTTGCAGCTTGGGCGTTTAGATAATCTTTCTGCTGAGCCTACCAAACAGTTTATTAAAGCTATTAGTGACTCTATATTAAACCGATTTCAGGTGGGAGTGAGTTCGTTATCTAGTACAAATAACCTAGCTGTTGCCAACCAGTCTCAGCAATTAACTGAGACGAGTGTAGTGCAAATTAGTCAGTACCAGCTGTTTCAGATTAATGAGCATAGTCAATTTTCAACAACAGGTAAGATTATTACAGCAGATGGCAGACAAATTGAATTTTCGGTTGGTTTTCAGATACAGCAAGCCCAGTTATTTGAATCCAGCAGTCAGTTGACTGTTGTACAACAAGTAGTAGACCCTCTGGTAATTAACTTTGGTGCTGAAACAATTAACTTGACTGATACACTGTTTAATTTTGACCTAAATGGTGATGGAGAGACTGAGCAAATCTCTCAACTTGGTTCAGGAAGTGGTTATCTGGCTTTAGATCATAATAACAATGGCGTTATTGATAATGGGCTAGAGCTATTTGGTCCACAGACAGGGCAAGGGTTTGCAGAACTTGCACTATATGATAATGATAATAATTTATGGATTGATGAAAATGATCCAATTTTTAAAGATTTAAAAATATGGGTTCAAGATGGTAGTGAGGGAGGAGTCTTGAAGTCCTTAGCTGAAGTAGGCGTTGGTGCAATTTATTTAGGCCATACCCCAGATGACTTTAACCTGGTTTCAAGGCAGGGTGCTCTTTTAGGAAATATTAAAGGAAATGGCATATTGCTAATGGAAAATGGTGATGTAAAAACCATTCAAGAAGTTGACTTGGCCATTCAAACAAGCACTGACCAGTCAATGGCAGATACACAAACATTGTTTACAGCATCGAATACGATATTTTATGACAAAGCTCTCAAAAATTTACATGGAAAAATCCAAGCACTTGTAAACAGCGACCAGCAGTCAAATAACACAGAGCAAACCAGTTTGCTTAACTTTAGTCAAGTCAACAATATTGTTGAAAAGCTGCAACGGTTAAGGGATGAGCAAAAATCCTATAGTAATACCATTGTCAAACAAACTGAAGAAAGTAAGTCAATGGTTGAACAATTACTTGATAAGCTACAAGAGCAAAATGAAAAACTGAAGAAAAGTAATGACAGCTAGTAGGGTAGGGGAAAATTTGAGCAATACTTTATTAGTATGTGACCCTAATCAAGGGAATTTTTTTCTTATATTCATGTCTTATCTGTGCAACTACTGTTAACGCTAGACTCCTGAATAGCTGTGCGGATAGCCAAAGCAAAGGGAATGTCTATACGACAGTATCTAGTGATTTATACTAATGTTAATATTTATACTAATGTTAATGTAACAAGCGTTTTATAATGATCCTGAGTAGAATCAGAGATTTGTAAAAAATTTGCCCTGGCAATAATAATTCGCTATTGTCGGTAAGTCTAACTTCTTTAGACTTTCTTATTAGTTTTTTAAACTTGTGTTATTTATTGCCTGATATTCCGGGTATAAATTTATTGATGAGTGAAGGTAGATTAAATGAAACAACTCTTTCTCGTATTCAGTGTAGCTGCTTTATTAGCCGGATGTTCTTCTCCTCAGGTGATTAAAATGAAGGATGGTTCAACTATCAACACACCTGATGAGGTCTACTTCAATGAAGATACAGGCTTCTGGGAGTATGAAGATACAACCGGTCGTTTGAGAACAGTGAATAAAGATGAGATTGTAACTATTGACGACCTATAATAGATCGTAAGTATTTTTACCTATTATTTGTAACCAATAACTCAGTTTAGTTTCGCTAAGATTTATAAATTAATTAAAATTAAACTGGGTTGTTTTAGTTTGCCAATTAATAAGTCATATTATCCCTCCTTATTTTTTGTTTTATTAAGCTGATATTTAATATCGAAAGTATTCAGACTTTGTATTAGTGAATTTAAACTCTTTAAATTTGTGTTTGCAATACTATTCTTTTACTTATCAATGTATGTCCTTCGCATTGGGTATAGTTAAACTAAGATTTTTAGTCTTCTATTTTTTAGCGCACTTACAGTTATTTTCTGAAATATGAATAAGTCGCTATTGTTGCACTTGCAATACTCCTCTATTACTATTTGTAACCAGATTAACTTATTGAGCTGAAGAGGAATGCCTAATGGCCTTAGTAAACAGTTTTTGGGTGGCTGTGCTTGTTGCACTAGCTGTTGCTGGTTGCAGTAAACCCGAAGCCCCAATTAAGAAGTCCACAATAAGGCCAGTTAAATTAGCCACAGTTCAAGACAGTACTAGTGGCTTAATCAGAAGCTTTCCAGGTAAGGTCATGGCCTCTCAAGTAGCTGAGTTGTCATTCCGACTCAATGGTGAATTGATTGACCTAAATGTAAAAGAAGGCCAACAAGTAACTAAAGGGACTCTGCTGGCTAAGCTAGATGACTCTGATATGCAGAATCAACTATCAGATAGGAAAGCAAGTTATGACTTAGCTCTGGCTGATCATCAACGTAAATTAAAGCTTTATAATAAAGGCACAGTATCAAGATCTGTATACGATGAAGCTAAAGCAAAATTAGCTTCCACTAAAGCGGCGTTAGAATTAGCTCAAGATAATGTTCAATACACTGTTTTAAAAGCACCATTTGATGGCACAGTAGCAAAAACGTTGGTAGATAATCATCAATCTGTACAGGCCAAACAGCCAATATTATTGTTAGAAAATCACGATTACATTGATATTAGCTTACAAATCCCTGAGCAGCTTGTTGCAAATATCCGTAAAGATGCACGACAAGTAAATTATAAACCGACAGCCTATTTTGCCTCACAGCAAGATACTCAATATGAAGTACAATATAAAGAGCACTCTACTCAGGTAACACCTGGCACTCAAACCTATGAAGTGCTTTTTACAATGGCTGCGCCTAAAGGGATGAATATTTTGCCAGGCATGAGTGCTACGGTAACGATTGATTTTTCTAAAATCAGCCGACCTTCCAGCAAGAATGCAGTGATAGTGCCTGTTGTGGCAGTAGACAATCCTGATCAGGGTAATAAAGCCGTCGTATGGCGATATGACCCAGCGCAGCAAACTGTTGAGCCTGTTGAGGTGACCCTAGGGCAATTACTTGATGAGGGTATTCAAGTGCTCACTGGGATCAAACCAGGTGACCAAATTGTAGTAGCAGGCATACAGCATCTGCAAGCAGGCTTGAAAGTTAAGCCATGGGTTAAAGAGCGGGGGCTGTAATGAATATTGCTGAGTATTCAATTCGCAATAAAGTTATTAGCTGGATGTTTGCTTTAATTTTATTGCTGGGGGGAATTTTTTCTTTTTTTCAGCTAGGCCAGTTAGAGTTTCCAGAATTTACTATTAAAGATGCCTTGGTTGTTACCAGCTATCCTGGTGCAACGCCTCAGCAAATAGAGGAAGAAGTATCAGTTCAGTTAGAAGATGCTATCCAGCAGTTAGCGTATATTGACCATGTTACTTCTATTAACAGTGCTGGGCTTTCGCAAATTAAGGTAGAAATAAAAGATACCTATAATAAAGATACCTTGCCACAGGTGTGGGATGAGTTGCGTAGAAAAGTGTATGACGCTCAAGCCTCGCTGCCCCCTGGGGTAAAACCATCATTAGTGGTAGATGATTTTGGCGATGTGTTTGGTATTTTATTAAATATTACTGGTGTTGGTTATACCTACCACGACCTTGAAGATTATACAGATTTATTACGTCGTGAGCTGGTGTTGGTCCCTGGTGTAAAGAAAGTTTCTATTGATGGAGCCTTACCAGAGCGAGTTTATGTAGAAATATCGCGAGAAAAAATGACGGCATTAGGGATTAGTATGCAGCGCATTTTTGACCTGTTGAAAAACCAGAATGTAGTGTCTAATGCTGGTGATATCTTCGTTGGTGATGAATCAATAAGAATTCACCCCACGGGTGAGTTCAATGATGTAAAAGAAATGGAGCGCTTACTGATCAGCTCCACAGGTAGTGAACAACTAGTGTATTTAGGTGATATTGCTACCATTCAGCGAGGTTTTACAGATCAGCCGAATAAGCTTTATCACTTAAACAGTGAGCCTGCGTTATCGCTGGGTGTGTCATTTATGGCTGGCGTAAATGTGGTTGATGTAGGCCGTGCTGTAATGGCTCGCATTGATGAGTTGGAAGGTGATCGACCACTGGGGATGGAAATTACCAGTGTTTACAACCAGGCAGAAGTAGTTGATCAGTCAGTATCCGCGTTTTTAATTAACCTGTTAGAAGCCGTTGCCATTGTTATTGTGGTGCTTCTGGTTTTTATGGGGGTTCGTAGTGGCATCCTGATGGGGCTGATCCTGTTGTTGACCATTTTGGGTACCTTTATTGTAATGAAGGTAATGGCCATCGACTTGCAAATTATTTCTCTTGGCGCCCTAGTAATTGCTTTGGGAATGTTAGTTGATAATGCCATTGTTATTACTGAAGGAATGTTGATTGGCTTGCAAAAAGGATTGACTAAACTGGAAGCCGCTAAAGCCGTTGTTGATCAAACCAAATGGCCACTATTAGGAGCAACTGTAATTGCCATAATGGCATTTGCTCCAATTGGGCTTTCTGCGGACTCTACGGGAGAGTTTGTTGGCTCACTATTTTGGGTTTTACTTGTTGCACTGTTTTTAAGTTGGATTACGGCGATTACTTTAACTCCTTTCTTTTTTGATTTGTTTTATAAAGAAGTCAATGCTGCTGAAACATCAGGCGAACTTTATCAAGGTGCTTTTTTTACTGCTTATAAATTATTGCTTAGTTGGTGTTTAAAGCATCGACTCATCACCATAGTGGCTGTAGTTGCTCTACTGATTTCGGCACTATTTGGATTTACCAAAGTTAAAAATGTATTTTTTCCAGCCTCTACAACACCTATCTTCTTCGTTGATTATTGGCTGCCAGAAGGCACTGATATACGAGCTACTGATAAAGCGATTGCTCAGCTTGAAAAAGAAGTGAGTGAAGTAGCAGGTGTGGTAAATGTTACGGCAGTTATTGGTGGTGGCTCGCAACGGTTTGTGTTGCCCTATGCGCCTGAAGACAGTTACAGCAGTTACGGTCAGCTAATTGTTAATATGGAGGACCTTGAGCAGTTAGAAAAAGCGCTGGTTCAGGTAACGGAATTATTACGAACTCAGCATCCAGAGGCTGATTTTCGTGTGAAAAAACTAGAGAACGGTCCAGCGCCTGCGGCGAAAATAGAAGCCCGTTTTTATGGTGAAAATCCAGAGGTTTTGCGTCAATTGGCGGCTCAGGCAATAAACGTATTTAATGCAGACCCTTGGACAGATAATGTTCGTCATAGCTGGCGTAATAGGGTAAAAGTAATCAGGCCTGAACTATTGGAAGAACAAGCGCGACGGGCAGGAATTACGAAAAATACCTTGGATGAAGCCCTGTTGGTAAACTTCAGTGGTAAAGTGATGGGCACATACCGGGATGGAACTGATTTAATTCCTATAGTCGTAAGGGCGCCAGATAAAGAACGACTGAGTGCATCTAGTTTGACTGAGCTACAAGTATGGAGCCCAGAATATTCCGCTTATTTGCCTATATCACAAATAACCTCAAGTATTAATATTGACTGGGAAAGCCCATTAATTAAGCGGCGAGATCGCAAGCGGATGTTGGCTGTTTATGGGGATCCTGTGTTACTCAGTGATGAAACAGCAGATAGTGTATTTCGCCGACTAAAAAAACAGGTAGAAGCCATACCACTTCCTGATGGCTATCAGTTGGAATGGGGTGGCGAATATGAAACTGCAACAAAAGCTCAGGCAAGCCTGTTTGGTTCGTTACCGACAGGTTTATTGTTTATGTTTTTAATTACAGTGCTGCTGTTTAATACAGTTAGGCAACCACTGGTTATCTGGCTAACCGTGCCTTTATCGCTTATTGGCGTTGTTGGAGGACTGTTGTTATTAAATAAGCCCTTCAGTTTTATGGCGCTGTTAGGTTTATTAAGTTTAATTGGAATGCTGCTGAAAAATGGAATTGTACTAGTTGAACAAATTAAGCTGGAAGCAGACTCAGGTAAGAACTGTTACGATGCAATTTTTGATGCATCAGTTAGCCGGGTTCGCCCCGTTTGTATGGCTGCTATCACCACCATGCTAGGGATGATTCCCCTGATATTTGATGCTTTCTTTGAAAGTATGGCCGTTACCATTATTTTTGGTTTAGGGTGCGCCACTGTACTTACCCTAATTGTGCTACCTGTGTTATATGCAGTGTTTTATCGAGTGAAAATATAATGCGCTTATAACAGGAATTTACTACCGTATAGTATGTAATAATGATGTACGGTAGTAATTGAACTTATGGGTTGATAGGGGTGCTGTAGCCTTTTGCGACGCCATCTATTGGGGGGAGGACTTATAAAAATGATTATTTTGAATCAAGGGCACCTCTAATAATTGTTTTCAGTCTCTGGCCTTCTGGTAAATTCGCAATCAAGGCGTTGGTTTGAAGGCATGCTGGTGTCCTGTCGAAAAGCAACAACACTGAGTGCGGGTTTACCAGAAGGCCCTGAAAGGCGCTGCCTGATGGGCTCTTGCACTGCGTTGGCTTGTTTGGAAAGGCAACCAGCCTTACACTGCACAAGCCGTCTTATTCAAGACCCCGTCAGCTTGCGCAGAGGCCATAAACAATTATTAGAGGTGCCCTCAAATAGGCTCGCCATGTGCCTAAGTGTAGCAAGTGTTGTCGCTAAATCTTCTGCTGTTATATCTGCCGAACACTGGTTTGCCCAAGGGATTTGTTTTTGCTCAAGTTGACGATAAATTTCTTCTCCTTTTGTGGTCAGCGATACCTATATATTGTACAAAGTATAGAGTTATTGGCAGGTGCAGTTAATTTAACGCTTATGGGAATGAATATTCGTGATGGTTTAAAAATGGCAGGCAAGCTTCGCCCTAAACAATTACAACAAACATCTTAACTGATATTTTGAAACCCCGTGAAGGGGTTATATTTTTCTATATTTGTTGGGTGGTTTAAATAAACTACACTTATCTTCCCATCCTTCCTGACTTTTAACATAAACAGTAATTTCATCAGCATAAGAAGGAAAGCGAAAATTAGTGTGGCCTTTATTGTTCAGTTTTTTTTTGGAGAACCAGTCTGCCAGTATCATCATAAGCAGATATTGTTGCTTTTTTAGCGGATTTACCTTTAGGTAAATAAGCTCGTACGGTTACATCATCGCTATTTCTTGAACAATAAAAATTAAATGAGTTATTTGTTTTACTGCTAAGGATGCATCCGCAGGTGGAAATAATAACCAAACTAATAAAAAGCTTTTTTATCTGTATCATATGATAAATCTTCAGTTAAAAGGAGCGTATGTACTAAAGCACTATTTACCATAATGAACGATACTTACGATGGCAGCTATTACAACTATTTTTTGCTAGTTTATAGTTTTCAATTAGTAATTGCTGGTTTTTTTCTTGGGAGGCTTATTGCATATTATTAAAAATGCTATTTAGTTTGTCGAGTCGAGTGTTAAAGTCCTGTTTGTTATCCCATATTTTTGCTTTTGCTGTTTCCATCACTTCCAACTGGAAATAAGTTTGGTAACTGTTGAGTTTTTTTAGCTAATTTAGTGCTTTCTTTATTAATTGTCTGCCACTCCGTGTCACTATCAGGTTCTTCAAAGTTATCAAAAAAGGCTGCAATTGCTTTAAAGCTCTGTTGCCACTCGCATTAACCATTGGTTATTAGCCGTTCTGGTTTGGGCATTACTTATTTCTGGATTTGCAGGGCTGGGGGATCGGCCTCCTCATATGGTTGCAAGACTGTTATTAACTTGTGCGATTGTTTGGCGTTGGTTGTGGGGTAGTCATACCGCTCGGTTTAGTCAATTTGTAAAAGGTCCTGTCGCTGTTTTTCATTATTTCTGTGCAATTTTTAGTGGAAATAAGACTAAGGTGACTGTTGGGCATAACCCTGCTGGTGGCTGGATGGTTATGGCAATGTTGATGCTATTGACTTGTCAGGTCATCACGGGAATGCATCTTGGTGGCATCATCGATATAACAATTATTGCGGGAAGTGCTGTGGACAAACTTGCTGGCGTAACTCATGGAGTAGTAGCCTGTTTGCTAGTGTTTTGTATAGCAGTCCACTTAATAGCCATTACTGTTTACCAATTAAAAGGCCTGCGACTGGTGAGAGCAATGGTAACAGGTAGGCTGGATAGCTCTGATATTTCAAGCAATAGAGAGCCCGTTTTTGCGAGTAATATAAAAGTTATTATTACGCTGGTAGTGGCTCTTGGATTAGTAGGGCTATTAATTTTGACTATCAATTAAAGTGAGGAGGGCTAAGAGATAACTAGCTTTCCATTTTATTAGTAAATACTACAACTCACTCCTGGTAACAATACCCTAAATACGCGATACTTATCTGTTGCGTGTTAACTCATGGGTATTGTTTATCGTGTCATCCAAAAAACTGAAACGTGAGGATAGCTTTGGCTGGCTAATTGCCGTAATTTCACAGCAGATGGGTTATAGTCTGGAAGCTCGGCTCAAAAAACATGGCTTGAATTTATCCTTATGGCCAACACTCTTTTTGCTATGGCAGCAAGAAGGTTATACCCAAACTGAATTATCAAAAGCTTGCCAGACTCGCAATTACACTACGACTCGTGTTTTAGATAAACTTGAAGCACTAGAGTTGGTGGAAAGAAGGCCTGACCCAGAGAGCCGGCGTGCATTTAGAATTTATTTAACTGATAAAGGACGGGAGCTGGAGCCGGAATTAATTGCCGAGGCCAAAGCAGTCAATAAGGAATATTTAAGTAAATTGGATAAAAGCCAAAGAGCACAGCTCATGTCATTGATGCAACTGCTAATCAGTTGATGGTCTAATTCTAACTGTCATTAAAGGCGGCAGCTGCTCGCATTTTATACACTAACTACCTTACACCCCAGCTTCTAAAATTAAAACAAGTAACACTAACTTTGAAACTGGTGTCTTGCTTTGCTTAACCGTACACTAAGTGGATAGCGGTTCATCAATAACCAATTTACTGTGCATATGATACGTTTTGATGGTGTAAGTAAGCGTTATCCCAACGGGCATCAAGGCTTGGAGTGTATAGATTTACATATACCTCGAAGCCAAATGGCATTTTTAACTGGGCACTCTGGGGCAGGTAAGAGTACTTTGTTAAAGCTAATTATTGCTATGGAAAAGCCTACGGCAGGTCAGGTGTGGATTGGCGGCCAAAATCTACAAAGCTTGTGGCGTAATCACATTCCTATTTTACGACGTAATATTGGAGTGGTATTTCAAGACCACCAATTACTGTTCGATCGAACTGTATTTGATAATGTGGCATTACCATTACAAATTGCAGGCTACAGTTACCGTGATATTCCGCGACGAGTAAGAGCGTCACTAGATAAAGTTGGGCTACTAAATAAAGAAAAGCAGAGCCCCATGGCACTTTCTGGTGGTGAGCAGCAACGAGTAGGGATTGCTAGGGCCGTCGTAAACAAGCCGCCACTCTTGTTAGCTGATGAGCCGACTGGGAATTTAGACCCTGAGTTGTCTGCTGAAATTATGCGACTGTTTACTGAGTTTAATCAGGTTGGCGTAACAGTATTAGTAGCAAGCCATGATTTGAGCTTAATTGCCAGTATGAAACATCGGGTGATTACCCTACAAGAAGGGCGACTACTAAGAGATGTAACAACTCAATGAATAGTATTAATGACTTACCTCGCCACCGAACGGATGCCATCAAAGCTAACCAAGATCCAGCAAGGCCGGCCAATAAAGCAGCAAAAGTTGCTCACCCTTTGATTCAGCTTTTTCTACATCACCAGCTTTCCATGTGGGATGCCCTTAAAAGGTTGCTTAAAGCACCTATATCAACGGTTTTTACCTGGTTAATGATTGCTTTGGCTCTTGCCTTACCTGCTGCAATGTATATTGGTTTAGCTAATGTAAAAACGCTGGGAGAGCGGTGGGATGGTGCGCCCCAGCTATCAGTTTTTTTACAAAGAAATGTCAAACAAGAACAGTTGACTGCGTTAACCAGCAAAATCAAAGAAGCACAAATTGTTGAACAAATAACCACCATTACGCCTGAGCAGGCATTATCTCAGCTGGAAAATACAGGTGGTTTTAAAGGTGTTGCACGATTTTTACCCAATAATCCACTACCTACAGTTTTAGTAGTAAAGTTTAGTGGGCAGTTTGAGTCTTCCGATATTCAGCTATTAGTTGCAGAGTGGAGACTGTTACCTGGGATTGACGTTATTCAATACGACCTGGCCTGGGTTGATAAGCTAAATAAAATGACTGCTATAGCATCTCAGTTCAGCATATTAATCGCAGCAGGCTTAGCACTAGCTGTCATGTTGGTGATAGGTAATACGGTTAAGCTTTCCATAGAAAGCCGTCGTGCAGAAATCATGGTAGTTAAGCTGATTGGTGCAACTAACGGCTATGTTCGCAGACCATTTCTTTACCTAGGTTTTTGGTTTGGGGTAGGGGGTGGTCTGCTCGCTTTGATTTTGTTGCAAGGCTTAATTGGCTCGTTAGCAGCACCAGTAGCTGAGCTATCTACACTGTATGAAAGTGATTTTAAAGTAATGGGGCTAGGTTTGTCGGATAGTTTGGTTTTATTGGGTGTAAGTGCTTGCTTGGGTTGTGGTGGTGCTTGGTTGATCTGTTGGCATTATCTAAGAGAGATAGAGCCACGCTAGCTTCTACTCGCTTCTAGAGAGGCTTTTATCGTTCGCTCTCGTGCTTCAAAACATAAACTCATAGATTTTATTGCTTGATAGCCCTTTCTAAATGGCTCCACTTTGGCTGGGAGTTTTAGTGGCTGTTTATTGATCTGATTGGTTGGCTTACACAAGGTGTGTACTTTTAGAATGTGAGCACTTGATATTCCTTAATATCAAGTTACTATCTTTTAACAGTTCAACTACATCGGCTTATGCCACTTTTGTTAGACATATTTCGACTTAGAGGAACTTTTTGAGAAGATCGCACTCTGAAAAAAACAGTGATAGACTTCAGTTTACTTTGTTGTTACATATTGTTGTTAATTACACGCTGTTATTACGGAGATTAGCTGTTACGGAGACCATATGGGCACTAGTTTACAAACAATAGAAGCGCTAACCCCAGGCCAAAATCTGGAAGCTTATGTTCAAGCTGTTAACGGCATTGCTGTATTGACCGCTGAACAGGAAAAAGAGCTTGCTGAGCGACTCTATTATGAAAATGACCTAGAAGCTGCACGTCGGTTGGTGTTGGCTCATTTACGGTTTGTTGTCCATATTGCCAGAAGTTACACCGGCTACGGGCTTTCTCAAGCAGATTTGATTCAGGAAGGCAATGTTGGCCTGATGAAGGCGGTAAAGCGCTTTAATCCTGAAATGGGAGTGCGTCTGGTGTCTTTTGCTGTGCACTGGGTAAAAGCAGAAATGCATGAATTTATCCTGCGCAACTGGCGAATTGTTAAAGTTGCAACAACCAAGGCTCAACGCAAACTGTTCTTTAATTTAAGAAGCAGCAAAAAACGGTTAGCATGGTTTACGAATGATGAAGTCAACTCTGTAGCTAAAGATCTAGGTGTTGAGCCAAAAACGGTTCGCGAGATGGAAAGCCGAATGGCGAGTCAAGATACCGCTTTTGATGCAGGTGTTGATGAAGACGATGAACAGGCTTATCAGGCTCCAGCATATTACCTTGAAGATAAACGGTACGATCCTGCGCGTCAGCTAGAAGAAGCTGATTGGAAAGGGGCTGCTACTCAAAACCTGCAGCAAGCAATGGATAAACTAGATGACCGTAGCCGAGATATTTTACAGCATCGCTGGCTCAACGAAAGTAAATCCACGTTGCATGAGCTAGCAGCTAAATATAGTGTTTCAGCTGAGCGTATTCGTCAGCTAGAAAAAAATGCCTTGAAAAAATTAAAAGGTGCTATGGTTGCGTAGTATTTAATTGCAATAATACTAAATGCAATAACAGAGAGTGGATTTATAGAGAAGCTCACTAATAAAACCGCAAAAAACCTGCTACCACAGCAGGTTTTTTTATAGATTAATTGTCATCCTATTTCTTCCCTGTCTTTTGTTAAATATACCCATGATGTGGGGTATGGCTAATGAAAAGATAATTGACACTAATTCATAAAATTTATCTAGCAGTTTAAGAGCTAATAGTTGTTTATCCATAATGCATAGGAGTTTGGTAAGCAGAACTGATTATAAATTGTAACGATCATAAAAACTAAAATACCTTGATTTTATTGGTCTCCATGGACGCTTTTTGAGGTTTGATGAAGCTCTGAGTTAATGCACTTAAATGCAGCAGCGGCATAGATCAATAAGAAAGAATTTCATTGAAATAATGTAATAAAAAAATAATAGTCTCGATAAATAAATCACTTACAATGTGGGTATGATTTATGAGTCTATATAGGGTATTCTGAGGCAAGGCTGTTTAATATTTGGACATTTGTTTGGCCTTAATAATAGAATCTTAGTTAGTTTTTGAAGTCTGAATGATTATTGAAGGTAAACAAGGTGCATAAAGTCTTTTTGGTTTGTATAAAAACAACATATTGTGAATAAATGACAAGTTTAATAAAACAAATAGCGTATTAAGTTGGGCTTATTTCTTGGCATAAAACGTGCTCAACTAGATTTACTCAAAAATAGGCATACTAAAAAGTAGCTATGCTCAAATTTAAGTGTTAAATCGTTCGTACAAAATAAGAAGTTTTTATCATAACGAAAAAAAGCTAATCAAGATGTGAGTAAGTAATTGTCCTTGACTAGAACTTTCCTTTAAAAAGAAGTCTATTGTTGTGTAGCTGAACGAACAAGATTAATAATAAGGTTGGTACTGTTATGTCACATGTATTAAGCGTATCACTTCACCATTTCACTGAAGCTGATTGTCAGCCTATCCCTGATGGTGGTTGGATTTTGGTTGCAGATATTCCAGGAGGCACCGTTGAAATTTCGGGTAATAACCGTGCCAGGCTGGCTGAAATGGCAAACGAACTAGCAGAAGCCAGGTGCATCGCTAGAACGATTATTCCTGAAGAAAGCCAGCAGCCTAACTAAGGATTAAGTTGGCAGTCAAGATTAACTAAAGTGTCATATAAACACTATATTATTGATTATGAAGAAGATTATGAAGAAAGAGTGTGTAAAAGAGTGCGTTGTCCATGGTGGTTTTATATCATGAAAACTCTATAACTGTAGGAGAAGTCAACTGACAAGCAAGTATTAGTGTACAGATATCAATAGATTAGGGCGCTTAACTTAACTAAGTGATGAAGCAACGTTTAATAAAATGACTAAATTATTAATACGTAAGCAATAAGAAAATAAAGTAATAAGAATCAAAGTAAATACAAGTGCCCTGCTATTTTATCAAAGTTACCCATCTACCTATATATTTTCACTTCTATTACTCTTTCTTTAAATCTATTACTTTCATTGTATTCACTTGGTTATAATTCTTTGTTTTACGGCAGGGTTATGAAAATAATGGTGAATCAATGGCCAAGTTAATATTACTATCTACAGGAATCAGTGGAGCACTGGCAGTTATGCTAGGAGCATTTGGGGCTCATGGGCTGAAGTCAAGGCTGGCTGAGAACCTACTCACTGTGTATCAAACAGGCATACAATATCACTTTTATCATACATTGGCCTTGGGGTTTGTTGCTCTGGCGCTATACCGTTGGCCAGGAAGTACCTTGCTAAGTGTTGCTGGCTGGAGCTTTATAATAGGTATACTGTTGTTTAGTGGAAGTCTTTATTTACTAGCTGTAACAGGTATTAAATGGTTAGGAGCTGTCACTCCTATTGGTGGTGTAGCATTTATTATAGGCTGGGCTTGTATTAGCTGGTTTGCGGCAAGAAATGTTTAATTCTTGCTTGTTGTTTGAAATGTAAACACTATAAAATAGCCCGCTTTGTTCGCAGCAGATCACTTAGACGTTACTTATGAATCAAGATCAGCAATCAACTAAGCATCTTCGGCAAGTTAAAAGCTATGTACTACGTGCAGGAAGAATGACCGTTGGGCAGCAACGTGGCTGGGACGACGTATGGCCAGAGTTGGGGCTTACCATTGATGGTGGTGTGCAAACCATGGATGAGCTGTTTGGCCGAGAGGCTCCACTGGTATTAGAAATTGGTTTTGGAATGGGCCATTCGTTGTTGAAAATGGCAGAGCAAGAACCTGAAAAAAACTTTATTGGTATTGAAGTACACCGTCCTGGGGTTGGCAGTCTATTAAATGAAGCTCAAAAAGCCGGGCTTACCAATTTGCGAGTGTATTGTGATGATGCAGTTGAGGTATTGAAGCACTGTATCCCAGATGAAAGTATTGACCGCCTCCAGTTATACTTCCCTGATCCATGGCATAAAAAGCGTCACCATAAACGCCGCATAGTGCAGCCAGCCTTTGTCCAGGCATTACGAGCTAAACTAAAAGTGAATGGGCTCTTCCATATGGCGACAGATTGGGAAAATTATGCAGAGCATATGCTTGAAGTAATGCAGGAAGCTGAAGGTTTTGAAAATACCTCGACTCAAAACGACTATGTAGCACGGCCAAACTATCGCCCTATCACTAAGTTTGAAAAACGTGGTGCTAGGTTAGGGCATGGTGTATGGGACTTAGTGTTTAAGCGCATAAGCTAGTAGCTAAGTCACGAAATAAGGTAATCACTTCTTATTTGCTTGTCAGTTGGTAGTACAACACTTGATGTGTTAATAAAAGGTCGCATTTTAATGCGGCCTTTTTTGTGTTTGAATATTCTGTTTGATGAAAAATTACCTGTTGTCTTTTATATGCTTGCTCAGGGATTGGGCATTAGTGAGTATTAAGTTTGCACTAACCAGCTTACTGGGAGCGATTTAACGCGAAACTGCATTTAGGCAGCACTTTGAAGAGGAGCTTACATGAAAATACTTTGAACTAGGATTAACAGAGATTGTTCAATTTTTAAAAGCAGATGCGGTTAATAAATAAGATACCTTTATTTGTAATAAAATGGAGTACTAAGTGAATAGTTATACATCAAGAGAGGGCCTTGAATTAGCGTTAGAAATAATTAAACAGTCACCAAAACAGGAAGGCAGTGTAAAATTAATAGTTTGTCGCCCCAGCGTTGATCAGCGTAAAGTATTAGAGGTAGGTGAACTAAGTCTAGAAGAAGGCTTGCTAGGAGATAACTGGAAACAACGAGAGCTTACCCGATCTAAAAATGGAATGGTCAAGGTTGATAACCAACTAAATTTGATGAACTCTAGAGTGATCGAAGCTATTACCACTGATAAAGAACAGTGGCAATTAGCAGGCGATCAGTTTTATGTGGATTTTGATTTAAGCTATGAAAATACGCCACCAGGTGCTCAGTTATTAATAGGTAATGCTATTATAGAAGTAACAGAAGAACCCCACTTAGGTTGTAAAAAATTTGCAGATCGATTTGGAATGGATGCAGTAAAATTTGTCAATTCCGAGCAAGGCAAGCAGTTAAACTTGCGTGGTATAAATGCAAAAATTATTAAACCAGGGTTGGTGAAAGTAGGCTCAATAATTAAGAAAATTTAAGTTGGTATATCGGATATATTAGCTTCAAAGGTTTATATTAGTGGATTATTTAAAGATTAATAAAGAAGCTTTGAATAAGCGGTCGGAAGTTCATGTAGATTCTGAGTTTTTTCAATTCTAGGGAAAAAGCTTTAAATTAAGATTGGTTTTAGTGAGAGTTGTATGACAATAAAGATAGTAGCTGTAGATAAAACTGAATATATAGAAATAGTTAATGTATGGGAGGTATCAGTGAGAGCCACTCATGATTTTCTAACCGAAGCAGATATCCAGTTTTTTAAGCCAAAAATACTGAACGAATATCTTAAGGCTGTAGAGCATCTATGGTGTGCTAAAAGCAGTAAAGGACAAATTATTGGTTTTGTTGGTGTTGCTGAAGACAACATTGAAATGTTGTTTATTTCACCAGAAAGTAGAGGTAACGGCGTTGGTAAGCTGTTAACAAGCTATGCAGTGGAACAGTTAGGTGCTAATAAAGTCGATGTGAATGAGCAAAATACTCAAGCTGTCGGTTTTTATGAGCGATTAGGGTTTAAGGTGGTGAATCGCTCAGAGGTTGATGGGCTTGGAAAACCTTATCCATTATTACATATGCAGTTATAGTATGAGTTTTGTTCGTTTGGGAGAGAAAGACTGATGTCAGAAGTAGTAATTCGTCAAGCAACGTATAAAGATGCAAGTTTAATTCTTGAGTTTATCAAGGAGCTAGCCCGATACGAAAAAGCTGAACATGAAGTGATAGCAGCAGAAGCAGATATCATTGAAACGTTATTTGCTGACACTTCGACAACTCAAGCATTAATTTGTGAAAGTGATGGGCAGCCAATAGGGTATGCTGTTTACTTTTTTAACTACTCTACCTGGTTGGGTAAAAATGGGCTATACCTTGAAGATTTATATATCACACCTAAAAAGCGCGGAGTAGGAGCTGGTAAAGCGATGTTAACCTATTTAGCTAAGCAGGCAGTATCTCACAACTGTGGTCGATTTGAGTGGAGTTGTCTTGATTGGAATGAGCCTGCTATTAAATTCTATGAGTCTTTAGGCGCTAAAGCACAAAATGAATGGGTAGGGTATCGTTTGTCTGGGCAAGCATTATTAGACTTAGCTGAGTCATAATGTATGCTTATTGAGCATATCAACATCAGTGGGCCAAGTGAGTTGTTGGCAGAGTTAAAAGCGTTTTACTGCGAGTTGTTTGGTTTGGTTGAAGGGTATCGGCCAAACTTCTCTCGAAAAGGCTATTGGTTATACTCTGCAGATAAAGCTTTGATTCACTTGACAGAAAGTGATAAGCATTATGGCAGTGAGAAGCCAGGATACTTAGATCATATCGCTTTTCAGATTACTGGGCTAAAGGAATTTATTTCTAAACTGAAAAAGATGGACATTGAGTATACTGTAGATCATTTAGCTGATATAGGAATGACTCAGTTATTTTTCAAAGACCCAGCAGATATAGGGGTTGAAGCTAATTTTTTGTACGAGATAATTTCCAGCAAATATAAGCAACTAAAAAATACCAGGGTAAGGTGAACGTAATATGTTTGTATTAG